>JADHME010000001.1 GCA_016780245.1 Flavobacteriaceae bacterium
CCAAATTAATGAAAAAAACAGTTTTATTAGATAAGCATATAAAATTAGGAGCAAAAATTGTTGATTTTGCTGGTTTTAAGATGCCGATAAGTTATAGTTCAGTGACTGAGGAGCATAATCATGTTAGAGAAAATGTTGGAGTATTTGATGTTTCTCACATGGGTGAGTTTGAGATATCAGGTAAGAATTCTGATAGGTTTATTCAATTCATTTGTTCTAATGATATCATGAAGCTCAAACCAGGAAAAGCTCAATATAACTGTTTAGTAAATTATAATGGAGGAATAATTGATGACTTGATAGTATACAAAATAGAAGAAGAAAAGTTCTTATTGGTTGTTAATGCTTCTAACATAGATAAAGATTTTGATTGGATCAAAAGTCTCAATAAAGACTATAGCTGTTCTATAAATAATATATCAGATAAAACATCTCTTCTAGCTGTTCAAGGACCAAAGGCTGACTTATTATGTGAAAGATTTACCAAAGAAGATTTAGAGTCTTTATCAAACTATTCATTTATACAGGGAACATTTGCTGGAATTGATAATGTAATAATATCAAAGACAGGTTACACGGGTTCAGGAGGTTTTGAATTATATGTATCTAATGATAATGTTGAGCACATTTGGGATGAACTATTTAGTAATGAAGATATTCAAGTTAAGCCAATAGGTCTTGCTGCAAGAGATACATTAAGACTAGAAATGGGTTATTGTCTCTATGGAAACGATATAAATGAATCAGTAACTCCAATTGAGGCAAACCTTGGGTGGATAACAAAAGTAGATACAAATTTTATTGGTTCTAAGTCAATTAAAGAACAAATTGAAAATGGAATTAAGAAAAAATTAGTTGGATTTGTGATTAATGATAAAGGAATCCCAAGAAAAGGTTACGAAATTTTTGATAAATCAGAAAACCTAATTGGAGAAGTAACTTCCGGGACATTCTCTCCAGTTCTTAAAAAAGGTATTGGTCTTGCATACATAGAAAATAATATATCTTCAAAAGAAATTTATCTAAAGATTAGAAACAATCTTATCAAATTAGAGGTTGTAAAAACTCCGTTTATATAAGTTATGGGAAGGGCATTTGAATTTAGAAAAGCAAGAAAAATGAAAAGATGGTCAAATATGGCCAAAACTTTTACAAGGATTGGAAGGGAGATTATAATAGCAGTAAAGGAATCTGGTCCTGATCCATCCTCAAATTCAAGATTAAGAGCAATTATTCAAAATGCTAAAGCAGCTAATATGCCGAAGGATAATATAGAAAGAGCAATTAAGAAAGCATCAGAGAAAAGTACAGATAATTTCAAAGAAATACTATTAGAAGGGTATGCTCCTCATGGTATTGCAATTCTAGTAGAAGCTGCAACAGATAATAACAACAGAACAGTTGCAAACATTAGGAGTTATTTTAACAAGTGTGAAGGAAATCTTGCCGCATCAGGTTCAGTAGATTTTTTATTTAATCATTTGTGTTTTTTTCAAATTAAAAATGTAGGAATTGATATAGAAGAACTTGAACTAGATTTAATTGATTTTGGTATAGTAGATTTTAATAGTCAAGATGATGAAATAAACATTACAGCAAATTTTGAAGATTTTGGATCATTACAAAAAGAAATAGAAAGACGTGGACTAGATATTATTTCTAGTGAATTTGAGAGAGAGGCTATTAATGTTAAGATTATCAAAGAAGATCAAAAAACAATAGTTGATAAATTAATAAATCTTATAGATGAAGATGATGATGTTCAGAATGTATATCACGATATGAGCTAAAGTCAATTTTTATTTCTTATAACTACATCCATTACTAAGTCCTCAAGTTTTCTTATATCATTATCAAAATTTCCAGAAGGAAAAAATTTATCATTAATATTTACTTCTTTTTTCATATAATCAAATGATACCATAACAATTGGAACTCTTGCACCCACAGCTATATAATAAAATCCTGATTTCCATTTTTTTACAAACTTCCTGGTCCCCTCAGGAGCTATTGCTAGTATGTTAATAACATTTGATTCAAATAACTTAACTACAGATTCAACAAAATTATTTGTTATACTCCTATCAACTGGAATTCCACCAATTGATTTAAAGAAAAAAGAAGTAAAAGGGTTAAATAGCTCTTTCTTTCCAATAAACTTAATTCTTAAACCTAAATATGACCTAATTAAAATTGCTATTACCAAATCAAATGATTTTGAATGAGGTACTACCGCAATAATATATTTTTTATCATTAGGCAGTAAACCATTAAGCTTCCAACCTAAAATTTTTGTAAGAATTATTTTAGAAAAAAATTTAAGCATTCTTAGAAAGATATTTTTTAGCCTCTATGAAATCTTTTTCAGTATCTATTGATATTCCGTGAAAATCAATTTTAATCATTTTAATGGGGATTAAATTATCTATTGCTCTATTACCCTCAAGATTCTGAGAAATTTCATTTTTTGATCTATTTAAACTTGAAAAGTTAATTAAAGTGTTTTTTCTAAATGCATATACTCCTATATGTTTGTTAAATTTTTTTATTTCATTTTCTCCTTCAGGAATTGGTGATCTTGAGAAAAAAATTGCATTATTATTTTTATCTACAGTCACTTTGACATTATTTGGATTATTAATTTCATCAAATGAATTGAAACTAGTCATTAATGAAGTCATTTTAACATTATTATCTTCAAAAGATGAAATCAGACTATCTATTGAATTAATGTTTATAAATGGTTCATCGCCTTGTAAATTAACTACTATATCATGATCAATTTCTTTTGCTGCCTCAGCAATTCTATCTGTACCTGATTGATGAATTTTTCTTGACTTAAATGTTAATCCATCTTTAGACTTAATTAAATCAATTATCTCATCATTTCCACTTACTACGTATACTTGATCAAATAGTTTACTATTCAATGCAGCTAAGTATGTCCTAACTATTATTGGAACTCCATCAAGCTTTTTAATTAATTTATTTGGAAACCTTTCAGACTCAAGCCTTGCAGGAATTAATGCAATAGTTTTCATTTAAAATATTTTTCTAATATAATTCATTTATATATTGTTTTATGAAAAAAAAAAAATTGTAGATTTGTTAAAATCAAAAATTAATAACATGAACAAAAAACGTGCTTTAGAATTCTTCCTTTGGGCATTATCTATTTTTTTTGTAGCTCAAATATACAGTTCAATTAATGGTCCTATAAAATTTAATAGAGTTAAAAATGAAAGGTATTCAGCTGTTATTGACAGACTTAAGGATATAAAGACCGCCCAGATTGCTCACAAGGACGTAAATGGCTTCTATGCAAATAATTTTGATAGTCTTGTAAGTTTTATTGATAATGGTATTTTTACTTTAATTGAGAAGAGGGATTCTTCCTATCTTCAATACGACAGAACTTATAGAATTGATATGCTTAGAGAAGTTACAGTAGTAGACACTTTAGGTTTTGTATCTGTTAAGGATTCATTATTTGGTGAAGATGAAAGATATAAAATGATCGCAAACGTTCCAATTGAAGGTTCAGACGCAAAGTTTTCAATCCAGGCTGATATAATTGATAAAAACGGCTATCAAGTTCCTGTTTTTGAGGTAAAAGTCAAAAAAGATATTATCCTGTATGACCAAAATAAAGATTTACTTGAGCAAGAGAATAAAGTTATTTCAGTTGATGGTGTAAATGGAAGTGAAATAATTCTTGGATCAATGACTGAGGTTAGTATAAACGGAAACTGGCCATCTATTTTTGATGCAAAAAACGATCAATAATATTCATAAATTAACTGTTTATCAATATAAATCAGGTATTATATTTGGATCACCTGATAACTCCTTCTCACTTGATATTAATAGCATAAATCTTGAATCTGACTTTCTAGACTCTATTTCCAACTTTAATATTGACACAATTGAGTTAATATTTTTTTCAAGTATACCTTCTATTGTTCCTTCAAAACTATTTGATGAAAAGCTAAGAAATAAGTACTTAGAGACTAACACCTCAATTAAAGATAATATTCAACATGAATTATCTGTAGACAAAAAAATCGCTGTTGTTTATTCATATGACAAGCTTTTTGTAAATGTCTTAAATCAGAAGAAAATTAAATTTTCTACAATGAGTTATTTTTCAGTTCTTTACAACTATCTATTTAAAATAGATAAAATTTCTGGTGGACTTTCTCTATATATCAATTTTAATGAAAACTCTTTTGATATATTAATATTTGACTCAAAAGAATTTATATACTTCAACTCGTTTGATATCAAGGACAAAAATGAATTTTTATATTATCTATTCTTTGTTATGAAAAATTATGAAATTTCAAATGAAAAAGACAAAATTATATTTCTAGGCAGATATGATAAATATTCAGAATACTATGAAATTGCCAACAAATATTCTAAACTTGATTATATTCATGATGATAGCGGCAATCAATTCAATTCAAAATCACCTTTCTTTTCTTATTTAAATGAGGATAATTTCAGGAAATAAAAAAAGCATAATAATTAATGCACCAAAAAATCTTCCTGTTAGACCAACCACAGATAAAGTAAAAGAGTCTCTTTTTAATATTATCCAAAATAAATTTGAGTTAAATGAATGTAGGGTTCTTGATGTTTTTTCTGGAACTGGTAATATTTCCTATGAATTTGCTTCAAGAGGATGCAATGATATATTATCTGTTGACAATAATTTTAACTGTATTAGATTTATAAACAAAACTGCTAAAAAATTAGAAATTAAAGTCAGAACAAAAAAAATTGATTATTTATCATTCCTAAAAAACAATAACGAAAAATTCAATATTATTTTTGCTGATCCACCATATAGATTTCTATTGAAAGATTATCTAGAGATCATTAATATAGTTAGAGATAATGGTATATTGGAAGAAGGTGGCGAACTGATAATTGAGCATCGTTTAAATATTTCTTTTATTGATAAGTTTAAAGAAGTAGATGAGAGAAATTACGGATCTAGCTCCTTATCATTTTTTAAAAAAGCAAGCCTGTAAGCCGGATTCTGTCGAGTCTTATCATTTATCTAGATATAATATTACTATTATATTCATACCGCCTACCCTTCTACATAAAACGAGCAATTTTAAATTGTAGATATACTTGGCGTTTCACCACACAGAGTTTACATGATTCCACTACAGCATAACCTGTACATACTTTCTGTTGCACTATTCCTATCTATAAATAGATGACGGGAGTTACCCGCTGTGTTGCTCTACGGTGTCCGGACTTTCCTCTGAATAATCAGCGATAAGACGGCTTGCACTACAAATATAATACATGTTGATAATTTTAATAAAAAATGAATATGAATTGGTTATTAGTTTTTTTCAATTTTTATATTTGTTAATAATGAAAAATTCATCAATATCATCTGCGTCAGAGTACAGACCTAAGGATTTTAATGAAATGATAGGACAAGATGCTATTGTAAAAACGTTGTCAAATGCAATAGATAGTCAGAAAATACCTCAAGCTCTTTTATTTTGTGGTCCAAGAGGTGTTGGTAAAACATCTTGTGCTAGAATTCTAGCTAAGAAGATAAATGATTTAGATGAAAATTTTGAATATAACATATTTGAGCTTGACGCTGCATCAAATAATTCTGTAGAAGATATAAGGAATATTACTGAACAGATAAGAATACCTCCTCAATATGGAAAATTTAAAGTATATATTATTGATGAGGTTCACATGCTGTCAAACGCTGCTTTTAATGCATTTTTAAAATCACTAGAGGAGCCTCCTCCTCATGTTGTTTTTATACTAGCAACTACTGAAAAGAACAAAATTATTCCAACAATACTTTCCAGATGTCAAATCTATGATTTTAAAAAAGTTGATAATAATTCTATTATTGGACTCTTGCATAAAATATGTAAAGAAAAAAAAATAAAGTTTGATGATAGTTCATTACAGATAATTGCTGAAAAATCTGATGGTTCAATTAGAGACTCTCTTTCTATGTTTGACAGACTAGTAAGTTTTACTAATTCAAATTTAACTATTGATGAAGTCACTTCTAATCTTAATATATTGGATTATGAGTCTTATTTTGATTTGTCTTCATTAATTACAAATAAAGATATACCTGGAATTCTTTCTATGTATGATAAAGTTTATAATCGCGGAGTAGATGATGTTAATTTTCTTAACGGTATCTCTAAACATTTTAGAGAACTATTAATCAATAAACTAGATGAATCAGATATAAAAGATGATTTGAAAATTAAATACAAAAAACAAGGAGATGATTATAGCGATGAAGATCTAATACTAATGATTGATATAGTAAATGACTGTCTAATAAATTACCAAAAGGTAAATGACAAAAGAATACATACTGAAATTTGTTTAATGAAGTTAGCATCTCTAGATAGTATAAAAAAAAAAAACTCTTTAATTAAAACTTCTGAATTCTCTGACGATGTTATTAGGGAACATCAAGAGGTAGATAAAGTTTTAGAGACAAATAAAGAAGAAATTAAACTTTTTTCTTCAAATAATGACGAAGTCTCTTCATTATCCATAGCTAGTTTAAATTTTAAAAAATCTGAGAATATTGAAGAGGAAGATAATATTGAATTACCAAATGATGACTTTACAGAGAATGATATCAGAATGGCTTGGAAAAAATTCTGTGATAAAGAAAAGGTAAATGGAAACAACAATATGCTTTCACTTCTTAATATGAATGACCCTGTTATCGAAAATAATTCAATAATAATTTCAACAATTAATAAGATGAATCAAAAAGAAGTTAAAGGATATAAGAATAAAATACAGGCTTTCATATCCAAAGAGCTTAATAATTATTCTATAACTGTTGATGTATCTTTAGATGAGGTTAAACAGAAAAAAAACTTTGTGGACAGCAAGGATAAATTAGATGCTTTGATAAAAGAAAATAATAATATTTCTCTTCTCATAAATGAGTTTAAACTAAGAATTTAATTTACTTAACTCATTGAGCTATGAATCTCAGATATCATACCATCTACTAAGCCTACTTTAGGAACAAAAAGTTTGTTTGTGTTTGCCCAATCCATAGTAGAAATAAAAATTTTAAGCGCAGGAATTATTACATCTGCTCTATCTGGGTTCAGATTATATTTTATCATTCTACTAGTTATATCTTTTTCTAATAAGTTGTTATATAGATCTTTAATTGAGAGATAAGAAATAGGTTTACCAAGTTTGGTTCTTGTCATATCCTGTATTTTATTAATATTTCCCCCTGTGGCAAAAACTTTCAGTTTTGAATCATCTTTAATATTTTCATTAATCCATTCTTTGATTTCGTCAAATACTAATTCATCAACTAAATTATTTAATAATCTTACTGTTCCAATGTTAAAAGATTTAGACTTTTTGTTATTACCCCTTCTAACAATTGAATATTCAGTGCTTCCTCCTCCTACATCTACATATAGGTATGTTTTGTCAAAATCTAACTTTTCAATTGGGTTTACCATTGCTATGACTTTAGCTTCTTTAAGTCCATCAATTAATTTAATCTTCATTCCAGTTAGATCGAAAATCTGCTTAATTACATCATTTGAGTTTTTAGAATCTCTAAGTGCAGAAGTAGCATATATTTTGTAATGCTCAACTCCATGAACTTCCATTGTATATTTAAATGATAAAAGTGCATTGGATAAAGTATTAATCTTATTATCAGAAATAGATCCGGTTTTAAAGGAATCTTCTCCTAATCTTAGTGGTAACCTAATGTATTGATTTTTTTGAAAAAAATATTCATCTTCATTCATTAGTACATAGCAGATCAACATCCTAACTGCATTTGAACCTATATCAATAGCTGCGATCTTTCTCAATTATTTAAAATTTTTTTAAAATAGGTATATGTATACCATTGAGATCTAATGTTTGATTTAGAGTTTATGATAAAACTATTTTGCATATTACTATTTATCAGTCTTGTTTTAACATTATCGTTAGCAGTAATCTCAAGAGTATCAAGTACTTGTTTTTTTAAATTGTCCTGATAGATTGGGCAAGCTACCTCAACCCTCTTTTCAATATTTCTTGTCATTAAATCTGCTGATGATATATATACTTTTTTGTCTCCACCATTTTCAAATACATATACTCTTGAATGCTCAAGATACCTGTCAACAACACTTTTAACTTCAATGTTATCACTAAATCCTAATTTATTAGGAATAAGACAACATATTCCTCTAATTAACAATTTAATTTTTACACCTTGTTGACTAGCTTCATATAATTTGTCAACAAATTTATAACTGGTGAAACTATTTAGTTTTAAAATGATTTCTGAGTAAATCCCCTTTTTTGCATTATCTATCTCATTATCAATTAGCTCAAATAATTTATTTGTAGTATGATGAGGAGAAACAATTAAGTGCTTATAATCATATATTTTATAGCTAACCTGAAGAAAATCAAATACTTTGCTAACCTCTTTTAAAATTTTTTGATTTGATGTAAATAAAGTAAAGTCAGAGTATACTCTTGCTGTAGTCTCATTAAAATTTCCAGTACTTACAAACCCGTATAATCTTTTCGTATTATTCTCAATTCTTTCAATCAAACAAATTTTGGAGTGAACCTTTAAACCTTTTACACCAAAAATTAAATCAACACCAGCACCTTTTAGTTGCTGGGATACTTTAATATTATTTTCTTCATCAAATCTAGCTTGTAATTCAATTTGAACTAGAACTTTTTTTCCATTTTTTGCCGCATTAATTAATGAACTAATTACATTGGATTGACTAGAAAGCCTATATAAAGTTATTTTAATTGATTTTACACTAGGATCAATAGCAGATTGTCTTAATAAAGAAACTAAATAAGAAAATGAGTGATATGGTGTATACATTAAATAGTCTTTTTTTGATATTTGATCAAGAAGATTAGACTCAATCTCAAAATCTCTAATATTTAGTGGTTTCTTTTTAGGATATAAGAGGTCTGATCTATTTAATTCAGGAAAATCCATATAATCACTTCTATGATGATATTTTCCACCTGGAATCAAACTATCATATGATGAAATGTTTATTTTTTTAATTAGATAATCAAGAGTATGCTCAGGAATACTCTTATCATAGACAAGTCTTACCGGATTTGATATTTTTCTTTTATTTACATACTCTTGAATTTTTTTTATGTAGCTCTTTGATAAATCTATATCGTCAATGTCAAATTCTGCATCTCTAGTAATCTTAAGCATATGGGCTTCAATTTTTGAATAATTAAAAAAACTAAAAATAATATGTAGATGGTATCTAATTATATCATCAATAAACATTATGTATTGCCTATCTCCATTTTTAGGTAGTACAACAAATCTGCTGATATCTTTTGGTATTTCAACCAGAGCGTAAATATTTGAATTATCTTTTAATTTAAGGTTGACAATAAGGAAAGCCTTGTTGTCATTAAAATTATGTTTTTTATTATTTGATAAGATTATGGTTACCAGTGAAGGGCTAATCTTTCTAATAAAGTAATCTTTTAAAAATTCCTTTTGATTTTCTAAAACTTGATTTTCATTTACAAAAAATATATTTTCTTTTTTTAATGACTTTTCAATTGAGTTTAAAATTTTAGAACTTTCATTTTGAAGCTTAATTACTTTTTTTGTTATCGCGTCTAAAAGATTTTTTGCAAGAATATTATCCTTGTTTCCTTTTTTAGATGCTTTTTCATCTGCAATTCTCTTTACAGTAGCATATCTTACCTGAAAGAATTCATCAAGATTATTAGAAAAAATTCCAATAAATCTTAGTCTATCTAATAAAGGTACATCCTTGTTAGACGCCTCTTGGAGAACTCTAGCATTAAAATCTAACCAACTTAATTCTCTATTTATATATTTAGGACTCACTGTTTATATTGTTTGTGTAAAAAGTTGGTTTTAAACCAATTATTTCAGACCAGGAATCTGTATCAAATTTTAAACAAAACCATCTTGCAGTTGGTAAATTTAAAATTTTATTTTCAGAAAAATAATTTGATATTTCTGTATAAGCAGGATTATGTCCAACTAAAAGTATATTCGAATACTTATCATCAATTTGTTTAATAAAATCAAACACTTCAAACATATCAAAAGTATAAAGTTTGTTACAAATAATAATTTTTTTTAAATCTATTTCTAAAGTGTTAGCTAAAATTATACATGTGTGAATCGCTCTATTTGCAGGGCTAGAAAAAAGAATTTCAACTTCACCAAAAGTATCTCTTGATAAATTTGAAACTTTCTTAATCTTATTTACACCAAATTCATTTAAAGGCCTATTTATATCAGAAACATCATATTCCCATGAAGACTTAGAGTGTCTTAGAAAAGTTATGGTTTTCATTTATGGAGATAGTAATTTATATTCCCAAGCGTCTTTTTGAAAATTACATAATACTCTATTATGAAGTCTATTCTTCCTGCCTTGCCAAAACTCAATTTGATTAATAAATATTTCTATACCACCCCAGTTATTTGGCCTTTTAAGTTTAGAGTTTTTATTTTGCTCAATAAAAGAGTTATATTTTTCTAAAAGAGATTCATAACTATCAATATCTTCACTTTGATTTGATATTATAGCAGCAGCCTGGCTCTTAAACGGTCTTGAATTAAAATAATCTTCCGATTCAACCGAAGATATCTTTTTAGCATTACCTTTAATTATAACTTGTCTCTCAAGTGAAGGCCAGTAAAACGAAGCACAAATATTTTCATTTTTATCAAGAGATTTACCTTTATTACTATTATAATTTGTAAAAAAAATAAGACTCCTTTCTTTAATTTGTTTCAATAAGACAACTCTTGAGGATGGAGAAGAATTTTCATCAACAGTTGAAATCGTCATAGCATTAGGTTCAATAATTTGATCAGAATTTTCAGCTTCTTTAAACCATTTCACAAAAAAATCGATTGGATTATCTCCAATATCGTTCATACTCAGCTTATCTTTGGTATATGATTTTCTGTAATTAAATAATTCCATTATTCATTAATTGAAAAGTTTAATTTGGAAGCCAATAAGTACATTATTGCCATTCTGATTGCAACTCCATTTTCTACTTGTTCTAAAATAATAGAATTATTTGATTCTACAAGATCAGAAGTAATTTCTACTCCTCTATTTATAGGTCCAGGGTGTAGAATTAGAATATCTTTTTTAATAGAACTAATTTTATTTTTATCTAGACCAAAAAGCATAGAATACTCTCTATTATCTGGAAAATATGATTTTACCATTCTTTCTCTTTGAACTCTTAGTACATTAACAGCATCACACCATCTTAAAGCTTTTTCAATATCTGGTTCAACAGATACATTTAATTTTTCAATATCCTTTGGAACTAGACTAAGTGGACAAGAAATCTTTACATTAGCTCCCAATAGATTTAATAAATATAGGTTAGAAAGAGCAACTCTTGAATGAAGAATATCTCCTACAATTAATATATTTTTATCCTTTAAGTCTCCAATTTTTTCAAATATTGAAAATGAATCAAGTAAAGCCTGTGTAGGGTGCTCATGAGCTCCATCTCCAGCATTTATAATACAAGATTCTGTGTGTTTTGAAATAAGTATAGATGATCCTGGATTGGGATGTCTTAAGACAATCATATCAACTTTCATAGCCAAAATATTATTAACTGTATCAATTAATGATTCACCTTTCTTAACAGATGAAGAAGAGCTTGAAAAATTAATAACATCAGCCCCTAGTCTTTTTTGAGCTAATTCGAAAGATATTTTAGTTCTAGTACTATTTTCAAAAAAAAGATTTGCAATTGTAATATCCCTAAGTGTTGGAACTTTTTTAATAGGTCTGTTTATTACTTCTTTAAAGTTTAGTGCTGTGTCAAAAATAAGATCAACATCAGCCTTATTTAAAAACTTTATACCATGAAGATGATCTACACTTAACTTTCTCATCTAACTTTCAATAAAGACTTTATTATTTATAGGGTTATCATCCCATATTACTTTTACCTTATCCCCTTTAAAAGTATCAATCTTTGTTCCACAATAGTTTGCTTCAATTGGGATTTCTCTCTTAAATCTTCTATCAACAAGGACAAGAAGCTCAATTGACTTTGGCCTTCCATATGAGTCAATTGCTGACATTGCAGCTTTAATACTTCTTCCTGTGAAAAGCACATCATCTATTAACACAATCCTTTTATTTTCTAATGTGAAATTAATTTGAGTAGAATTTGCTGAAAGAGTTTTCTCTGTCCTTCTAAAATCATCTCTAAAAAATGTAAAATCTAGTATACCACTTTTAATTTTTATTTTAGGATGATTAGTTTCAAACACCTTTAAAATTTGATTAAATAAATAAACGCCTCTTGGTTGAAGACCAATTAGAACAGTGTCTTTAAAATCTTTATGGTTCTCAATAAGTTCGTATACTAATCTTGATAAAATTAGATGTATTTTTTTTGAATCTAAAAGGATTTTTTTTGGCATCTTGATCTATTAATACAAAAATATAAATTCTATATTAAGTGTTGTTTAAAAAAAAATCCTCATAAATGAGGATTATTTTAATAATTATTCTTCTTCAGAATCAATATCATCAACTTTAGCATCATCCGGTTCGTCTGGAGCTGAATCTTTATGAGTTAGAAGATGTGATACAACAACTCTTTTAAATTCCTTACTAAACTCTATAACTTTAAAATCTACCTTGTCTCCTTTAGATAATTTAGATCCATCTTCTTTGTCAAGATGTCTAGTTGGACAAAAAGCAGAAATATCTTCATTAAAGTTTATTATAGCTCCTTTTTCAATAACTTCAGACACTTCAGAATTATGAAGTGTATCTACAGCAAAATCTTTTTCATATACGTCCCATGGATTAGGTTTTGTTTGTTTATGACCTAAACTAAGTTTTCTACCCTCAACATCAAGATCAAGAATAACAACTTCAATTTTGTCATTCAATGCTAAAAATTCTGAAGGATGTTTAATCTTTTTTGTCCATGATAAGTCAGATATATAAATTAGACCGTCTATACCTTCTTCAAGTTCAATAAAAACTCCAAAGTTTGTAAAGTTCCTTACTGACCCAGTATGTTTGGAACCTATTGGAAACTTCTTAGTAATATCAGTCCAAGGATCTTGTGTTAATTGTTTAATTCCCAAAGACATTTTTCTAGATTCTCTATCAAGAGTTAAAACTACAGCTTCAATTTCATCTCCAACGTTTACAAAATCTTGAGCACTTCTTAAGTGTGTTGACCATGACATCTCAGATACATGGACTAGGCCTTCTATACCTTCATCAACTTCTATAAATGCACCATAATCTGCTATTACAACTACTTTACCTTTTATCTTAGAACCTTCTTTTACATTATCTCCTAATTTATCCCATGGGTGATCAGTTAATTGTTTAAGACCTAATTGAATTTTGGATTTATCATCATCAAAATCTAGTATTACAACTTTAATTGATTGGTCAAGCTCTAAAATCTCAGATGGATGATTTATTCTACTCCATGACAAATCTGTAATATGAATTAGGCCATCAACACCACCTAAATCAATAAATACTCCATATGAAGTCATGTTTTTAACAGTTCCTTCAAGAACTTGTCCTTTCTCAAGCTGACCAATAATACCTTTCTTTTGTTCTTCAATATCAGCTTCAATTAAAGCCTTGTGAGATACAACTACATTCTTGAACTCGTGATTAATCTTAACCACTTTGAAGTCCATGTTCTTGTTAGTGTATTGATTGTAATCTCTAATTGGTTTGACATCTATCTGAGATCCTGGAAGGAAGGCTTCAATCCCAAAAACATCTACAATCATACCACCTTTTGTTCTACACTTAACAAAGCCTTGAACAACTTCACCAGAATCATGAGCTGCATTAACTCTATCCCAAGCTTTAATAACTCTTGCTTTTCTATGAGAAAGAACTAATTGACCAGACTTATCTTCTCTTGTATCTACAATTACTTCAACTTTATCACCTAATTTAAGATCAGGATTATATCTAAACTCATTTTTTGAAATTACTCCTTCTGACTTAGCATTAATATCAATAATGACATCTTTCTCTGTCATATGAATCACTTCACCAAGAATAATATTATCATCTGAAGTGTCAACAAAATTTTTCTCTACCAACTTCTCAAACTCCTTAATTTGTTTCTCATCTAATTCGTCAATACCTTCCTTGTATTGATGCCAGTTAAAATTGGTTAAGAAATCATCTTGTGGATCAACCTTTTTGGTTGACTTTTTAGCAGGAGCTTTTTTTGGAGTTTTTGTTAGTGTCTTTGACTCCTCAGGTTTAGTTTTTTCAGTATTTTCTTCGCTCATAGTGCGCAAAAATATAATTTATTAATTTATTGACAAAGCTTAGATATGTTTTTTATTACTTTAAAAAGTAATTTTTTCAAGTATTTCCTCAAATACCTGATCAATAGCTAGATAGCTTACATCAATTCCATAAGCATCTTCAGCTTTTTTGAGTGGAGCAATTTCTCTAGTTGAGTCTATATCATCTCTTTCTTTTATCTCTCTTTCAATAGATTCAATTTTGACAGTTTCATCATTTATTTCTTTATGACGCCTTTGAGCTCTAATTTCAGGAATAGCATACAAGAAGAATTTATAATCAGCATCAGGAAACACGACAGTTCCAATATCCCTTCCATCAACAACTATAGAATTTAACTTAGATGATTTTCTTAAAAGATTATATACAAAGTTTCTTATTTCAGGTTTTTTTGCATATTCACTAACATTTACTGACACCTTATGCCCTCTTATTTTAGATGTTACATCTTCACCATTTAAAAAGATTGAGAAACTATCATTTTCAAATTTTTGAGAAATATCAATTTTACTAAAAAGATCATTTCCTAATGTTTCTTTTGGGTTTATTTGATTTCTTATTAAATAAAGAGTTATTGCCCTATAGTATGCGCCTGAATCTCTATAATTAATATTTAACCTTTTTGCAATTTTCTTTGCCTGAGTACTTTTGCCAGTAGAGGCCTCACCATCAATTGCTATTATCATAAAAATTAATTTATATTTTTTGGATTTAAGACCTTTCTATTTGTAAGAGAGTGAGATATTACATCACTCATGTTATTAACGTATATATAGTTTAAGCCCTTAAGATATTTTCGATCTATTTCTTCAATATCCTTTTTATTATATGAACTTAAAATAATTTCCTTAATATTTGCTCTTTTAGCAGCCAAAATCTTTTCTTTTATTCCTCCAACAGGGAGAACCTTTCCTCTTAGAGTAATCTCACCCGTCATAGCGATATTCTTTTTAACTCTTTTTTGAGTAAATAATGAGACAAGGGATGTAAGTATGGTTATACCCGCGCTTGGACCATCTTTAGGAGTTGCTCCCTCAGGAACGTGAATATGTATATTATATTTTGAGTAATCAATTTCTTTATTGATTCCGAGATCTTGGTAGTTAGATTTAATGTACTCTAATGCAATAACGGCTGATTCCTTCATTATTTTTCCAAGGTTACCTGTAATCGACAGGTTTCCTTTACCCTCTGATAATGATGATTCAATAAATAGAATTTCACCACCTACAGAAGTCCATGCAAGACCTGTAACTACTCCAGCGAAATTATTGTTTTCATATTTATCCCTAAAAAATTTCTGAGGTCCTAATACATCTTTTAAATAATCTTCGTCATTGTAGTCGTTCAACTTAGAATTTGAAACAATTTTTTTAGCTCTGTTTCTAATAAGCTTAGCAATTTGTTTCTCAAGATTTCTAACCCCAGATTCTCTTGTGTAGCCACTAATAATCTCTTTGATATTTTTATTAGATATTTTAAAATCAGAAGAATTCATTCCATGCTCAGACAACTGTTTTTTAATTAAAAACTTATTTGCAATTGAGACTTTCTCCTCAGATGTATAACCAGACACGTTAATTAGCTCCATTCTATCAAGTAAAGCAGGATGCATTGTTGATAGATTATTAGCTGTTGCGACAAACATTACTTTTGAAAGGTCATAGCCTATTTCTAAGAAATTATCATGAAAAGAACTATTTTGTTCAGGATCAAGCAACTCTAACAAAGCAGATGAAGGATCACCTTGTGATCCACTTGAAATCTTATCAATTTCATCTAAAACAAAAACTGGATTGGATGTACCTGATTTTCTTATACTTTGTATAATTCTTCCAGGCATTGCTCCAATGTATGTCTTTCTATGTCCTCTAATTTCAGCTTCATCTCTTAATCCACCCAACGAAACTCTAACATACTCTCTGTTTATTGATTTAGCTATAGATTTACCAAGTGAAGTTTTACCTACACCAGGAGGACCATATAAACATAAAATTGGTGACTTCATGTCTTTTCTTAATTTGAGAACAGCTAAATACTCTATTATTCTTTTTTTTACATCCTCAAGCCCAAAATGATCATTATCTAAAATTTTTTGAGCTTTTTCTAAGTCAAAACTATCTTCAGAATAGTTTTCCCATGGCAGATCAACTAGTAGGTCCAAATAGTTTCTTTGAACAGAATATTCTGCAACCTGAGAGTTCATCCTCTTTAGTTTAGATAACTCTTTTTCAAAATGATTTCTTGTTTCTTCACTCCAATTTTTGTCTTTTGACTTATTTATCAATTCTTGAATATCTTCATGATATGAATTTTCCCCAAGCTCCTCTTGAATTGTTTTCATCTGCTGCTGCAAATAATATTCTCTTTGCTGCTGATCTAAATCATTCCTTACTTTTGATTGTATATCGTTTTTTAGAGCTAGTTTTTCATATTCTACATTTAAGAACTTAAGACATTTCATGGCTCTATTCTGGATACTTGTACTTTCAAGTAGCTCTTGTTTGTCTTTGACACTAATGTTCATGTTTGAGGAAACAAAATTGATCAAGAATGCAGAACTATGGATATTTTTAATTGCAAATGATGCCTCTGATGGGATGTTAGGATTCTCTTTTATAATTTTTAAAGCTATATCCTTTATAGCATCAATTGTTGCAGAGAACTTACTGTTTGATTTTTTTAATGCCTCATCAGAAATAGGATCAACAGTTGCTTGAATGTATGGATCAGTTTTAACAATAGATTTAATCTTAAATCTTTTTTTTCCTTGTATAATAACAGTTGTATTTCCATCAGGCATTTTCAAAACCCTTAATATTTTTGCTACAGTACCTACTCCATATATATTTTCTATGCCTGGGTTTTCATCATTAATGTTTCTTTGAGCTACAACTCCAATTAATTTACTAGACTTATTAGCATCTTTAATAAGTTTTATTGATTTATCCCTACCTGCATTTATTGGGATAACTACACCAGGAAAAAGTACTGTATTTGTAAGAGGAAGAATTGGCAATACATCTGGTAAACTTTCTTTTTCAAGTGCCTCTTCATCTTCATTTGTCATTAATGGAATAAAATCAGATTCCTCACTAATATCATCAAATGACATTTTGTCTATATTATTAAAAATAATGCTCATTCAAAACTATTTATGGTCATTATGTCAGAAAAACAAGATATCAGTTCGTTTAATTGAATTGATAAAGTTCAGACAATAATCACACTTAATTAAGGACAAAAGCTATGCCAACTTACTTTTGTCAATTCTAGGAACTCTAATCAATAATAAAGCTCCAACAAAAAAGAAAAACATAAAAATTAAAACTGAGAATCTAACTGAGCCTGTTAATTGAGTAGAAAAGGCATAGAAAAGCAAACCAAAGAAAATACCTATTTTTTCAGTTACATCATAAAAACTAAAAAAAGATGTTGTATCCTTTGTTTCAGGTATAAACAGAGAAAAGGTAGCTCTAGCAACAGGTTGTGTTCCCCCCATTAAAAGGCCAACAAGTCCTGCAATCATGTAAAATTGATTTGGAGTTTCAATATAATAGGCATAGAAACATACTAATGACCAGAGAAAGATTGCAAAAGTTAGTACTATAATATTTCCAAATTTTTGAGCCAATTTTGTAAAACTATATGCTCCACCAATTGCAACAATCTGAATAAGTAAAATGCTAATTATAAGACCAGCTGTTTGTTCACTAGCACTTGGCCACTGAATTTCAGTAACTCCAAAGTAAGATGCAATATAAAGTACAGTTTGCAGAGAAAATGAAAAAATGAAAAATGCTAACAAGAATCTTGTAAACCTTTTACTAGATCTAATAACCTTATAAACGCTTCTTAACTCCTTAAACCCATTCCAAATAATATTTTTTGGAATATTTATCTCCCTATTTCCTTTAGGTAAATGATAAAAAGAGTATTGACTAAAACCTAACCACCACAAACCAGTTAATACAAAAGACATCTTCATGGCATTTTTATCAGAACTAAACCCAAAATCTTCATAGAAATAAATCATTATTAGATTTATCAAGAGAAGTATAACACTTCCTACATACCCCATTGTATATCCTCTAGCACTTACCATATTTGTTTGTTTGGGAAAAGTAATATCATTTAAATATGAATTGTAATAGACCAGACTACCCCAGAATCCAAGTAATGACAGGAAATATAGGATAAGACTGAACTCTATATTTTCTAATTCAAACCAATATAGTCCGATACATGAAATAGAGCCCATGTAGACAAAAAACTTCATAAAAATTTTTTTATTACCTATATAATCCGCTATACCACTAAGCACAGGTGATATAAATGCAATTAAAAGGAAACAAATTCCTGAAAGAAAACTAATCAAGGTGTCTTTGTTTACGTCTACACTAAATATCATAATTGAACTGACATCAGAGAAAACATATGTAGAGTAATATATTGGAAAAATTGCTGAAGAAATAACCAACGAATAAACTGAATTTGCCCAGTCATATATTGTCCATGCACCAATCAATTTTTTACTTCCTTTTGGATGGTTGGTTTTTTTATTTAGCATAAATTTAAATGATTGACAAAGTAAGTAAATAAATTAAAAGATATATATATTTGTCAAAAAATATAGATGTACTTAAAGTTGCACTTATTTGGACTAGTTTTTTTTAGTTTTACACTATTAAACTGCCAAACACAATTAGATAAAGAAGAACCAAAAATAACCTATAAAGTGAATAAATCAGAAGAAGAGTGGAAAGAAGAATTATCTCCTGAAGAATTTGAGATACTAAGAAATGCGGGAACTGAAAGGCCCCATACGGGAATATATAATATGCATTTTGAAGATGGGGTTTATGTATGCAAGGGATGCGGACAACCTCTATTTAAAAGCGGAAGTAAGTTTATGTCCGATTGTGGCTGGCCAAGCTATGAAGGAGCAATTCCAGGTGCAATTGTCTACAGAAAAGATACAAGTTTAGGAATGATTAGAACTGAAATTTTATGTTCTAACTGTGGAGGGCATCAAGGACATGTCTTTGATGATGGTCCAACGGCAACTGGCAAAAGATATTGTGTAAATTCTGCAAGTATAAATTTTATAAATAATAAAAGAAATGACTAAAAAATACGATTTAATTGTTCTAGGAAGTGGTCCAGGTGGATATGTTACTGCAATTAGGGCGTCTCAACTAGGACTAAAGACTGCTATAGTTGAAAAAGAAAGTCTGGGTGGAGTTTGTTTAAATTGGGGATGTATCCCAACTAAGGCTCTATTAAAGTCAGCACAGGTATTCGAATACTTAAAAAAAGCTGATTCATATGGACTAAAAGTTAAAGATTTTGATAAAGATTTTGACTCGGTTGTTAAAAGGTCAAGAAGTGTAGCTGATGGAATGAGTAAAGGAGTAACTTTTTTAATGAAGAAGAACAAGATTGATGTCATTAATGGTTATGGTAAAGTATTACCAAACAAAAAAGTTTCAGTTGAAAATGATGGTGAAGCACAAGAATTTGAGTCTTCTAATATCATTATAGCTACAGGAGGTAGATCAAGAGTAATTGACTCTATCCCTCAAGATGGCAAAAAAATCATTGGTTATAGAGAGGCGATGACACTTCCTAAACAACCTAAAAAAATAATAATTGTTGGATCAGGTGCAATTGGAATTGAATTTGCATATTTCTATAATTCTATGGGTACTGAGGTGAAAATAATTGAATATTTAGACAGAGTGCTACCTGTTGAAGATAAAGATATTTCAAATCAACTAAGCAAAAATTTTAAGAAGTCAGGAATTGAGATACTAACTAGCTCTGAAGTTATTTCATCTGACACTAAGGGCAAGGGTGTGAAGCTTCAAGTTAAATCTAATGGTCAAATATCTGAGCATGAAGCTGAAATTGTCTTATCTGCAGTAGGTGTAAAAAGCAATATAGAGGGTATTGGACTTGAAGAAGTTGGAATAGCAGTTGATAAAGACAAAATTATAGTTGATGAATTTTATCAAACAAATATTCCTGGATACTATGCAATTGGAGATGTTACATCTGGTCAAGCACTAGCGCATGTTGCTTCAGCTGAGGGAATACTTTGTGTTGAAAAAATTGCTAAACATGAGGTAGAGCCAATTGATTATGATAATATTCCTGGATGTACTTATTGTTTTCCTGAGGTTGCATCTGTTGGATTAACTGAAGAGAAAGCTATTGAAAAAGGATATCAAGTTAAGGTTGGAAAATTTCCTTTCACTGCATCTGGAAAGGCTCAAGCATCTGGTCATCCAGATGGATTTGTTAAGGTTATTTTTGATGAAAAGTATGGAGAGTGGTTGGGTTGTCACATGATTGGTGCTGGAGTTACTGATATGATTGCAGAAGCTGTTTTAGGCAGGAAACTTGAGACAACGGGTAAAGAAATTCTTAAGTCTGTTCACCCTCACCCTACAATGAGTGAAGCATTAATGGAGGCTGTTGCAGATGCTTACGATGAAGTTATTCATCTTTAGGGAGGAAGCTTTCAATTGCTAATTCGTAGCTTTTTAGTCCAAATCCTATAATTATCCCATCAACTACTGGTGATAAATATGAGTTATGTCTATATTCTTCTCTTGAAAAAGTATTAGATATATGAACTTCAATAACTTTTGTATCAATTGCTTTTATTGCATCACCTATTCCAACAGAAGTATGAGTATATGCAGCAGCATTAATTATTATACCATCTGAATCTCTGGAATCTTGAATAAAGTTTATTAATTCACCTTCAACATTTGATTGATGGTATTCTAAATTAATGTTAGAATATTTTGATCTAAGTAAATTAAAGAAAGTTTCAAAATCTAGATTCCCATAGATATCAGTCTCTCTTGAGCCAAGGAGATTCAAATTGGGACCATTAATTATTGATAATTTCATATATTATAAAGGTAACGCTTAAACAGGAATAAAAAAAAATGAATTGGGATAATAGCATTGAGAATTTTAAGAATTATCTAAAACTAGAAAGAGGATTGAGTATGAATTCAATAGAAAGTTATGAATTTGATCTAATTCAGTTTAAAAATTTTATAATTGAAAATAGTATAAATGAGTCGCCAAAAAAATGTAGCTCATCAACAGTTAAAAGATATCTTTATAAAAATTTTTCAAACAAAAAATCTAGAAGTCAAGCCAGAAGTATCTCAGCATTAAAAAGTTTCTTTAATTACTTATTATTTGAAGGTGAGATTCATTCGTCTCCGCTGAACGATATAGAAAGTCCTAAAATTGAAAATAAATTACCAGAGGTTCTTACAGAGGATGAAATAAAAAGATTGATTTCTTCAGTTAATCTTGATTCTGAATTTGGACAAAGAAACAAAACTATAATTGAAGTATTATATGGCACAGGCATCAGAGTTAGCGAGCTCATTGAGCTAAAACTATCAAACATTTTTTTTAAAGAAAATATTTTAAAAGTAACTGGAAAGGGAAATAAAGAAAGGTTTGTCCCATTGGGTAAAATTGCTTTAATAGAGATTAAAAAATATTTAAATGATAGAGATAAATTAAAAATCAATTCAAAATTTTCCGATATACTTTTTCTAAATAGATATGGGAGACAGCTAACAAGATCAATGATATTTAAGGTTATAAATGATTCTTCAAAAAATGCAGAAATTGATAAAAAAATTAGCCCTCACACACTAAGACACTCATATGCTACTCATCTACTAAAAAATGGTGCAGACTTAAGAACAATACAACTTATACTTGGACATGAGAGTATTACTACAACTGAAATATATACACATTTAGATACTTTTCATTTAGAAAATGTTTTAAAAAAATATCACCCTAGAGAAAATAAAAATCAAGATTAGTCTTTCATTAACCTGAATCCTTCCCCATGCACATTGATAATTTTAAGTGATGAGTCTTTTTCAAGATATTTTCTAAGTTTTGCAATATATACATCCATACTTCTTGATGTGAAATAATTAGCATCTCTCCAGATTTTATTTAATGCGATATCTCTAGGCAGCAAATCATCAAAATTTAACACTAACATCTTTAATAGCTGATTTTCCTTTGGAGACAACTTAAACGAATTTCCTTCTTTATGAGTTAATATTCTAATCTTAGAGTTAAAAGAAAACTCACCAAAATCAAACTCGAAAATATCTTTTTGCTCAGTATTTACAGTTGGTTTTCTATTAAGTATAGATTTTATTTTTGCTAGTAGTATCTCTGAATCAAAAGGTTTTGTCAAATAATCATCTGCACCTATCTTATATCCTTTTAAAACATCATCTTTTAGATTTTTTGCGGTCAGAAAAATTAGAGGAATAGCTTCATTGACTTCTCTAATTTCTTTTGCCAGAGTTAAACCATCTTTAAATGGCATCATGATGTCTAGAATACATAAATCAAATTCTGATTTATTGAACTTTTCAAAGCCCTCGATTCCATTGGCTGCAAGAGTTATGTCGTAATTATTGATAGTTAAATAATCTTTAAGTATCCTTCCAAAATTAGGATCATCTTCTACCAATAGAATTTTTTTATCTGATTTCATCTTTAAGTGTTTTAA
Organism: Flavobacteriaceae bacterium; assembly: GCA_016780245.1. Classification (GTDB taxonomy): domain Bacteria; phylum Bacteroidota; class Bacteroidia; order Flavobacteriales; family Flavobacteriaceae; genus Marisimplicoccus. The sequence continues at coordinate 22,987 of JADHME010000001.1, forward strand.
TATTTATATAGAACTTAGTTCCAGAACCTTTTTTACTTTCAAGCATAATTTTACCCTTATGAAAATCAACAATCTTTTTAACATATGAAAGTCCTAGTCCATGTCCTTTAATATCATGGATATCTCCATTTTGTTCTCTGTAAAATTTTTCAAATACCATCTTTTGGGTATTCTTGTCCATACCAATTCCATTGTCTTGCACACATATCTCTATATTATCATCAATGTTTATTGTTGATACTATAATTGATGGTTTGCTTTTTGAGTATTTAACTGCATTGTCTAAAATATTAATAATAATATTTTCTAAATGATTGCTATTACCTAATATATTTGAGTTATCTGCATTTAATGAAAGATTAATTGAACCCTTATTGCTTTCAACTATAAGCTTGACATGCTCAACAGCATCCTCAATTACTTCATGTATATTTGTCTTTTCCATATCAAATGGATCAGAACTTTTTTCCAACTGAGATATCCTCAAAATATTTTCAACTTGAGATAGCATTCTTGCATTCTCCTCCCTAATCATACCCAAATACGAAGTGAATTTGTCATTAATATTATTCTTTGAACTTAATATTGCATCTAGTGCTAGATTAATAGTTGCAATTGGTGTTTTAAATTCATGTGAAATATTATTAATAAAATCACTCTTTATTTCAGAAAGCTTTTTCTGTTGAATAATTTGATACAAAGCACTTGTTGAGATAACAATTATAATTAAGGTGAGCATAAAAGATAAAGTAGCAACACCTATAATACCTGATAAAACATATTCTTGTTTTTCAGGAAATGAAACAATAAGGTCATATTTTATAGGACTAGACCTATCATATAAAAAAGGTATGGAATATTTTGGACCTGATTGCACCTCAATGTAGTTATTAGATTTAACTTTTGTAGAAAGATTATTACTATATATTCCAAACTCATATGGGGTGGTGATATTTCTATCACTAAAACCTTGGTTCAAGAGGATCTGAATCTCTCTAGAAGTTGTTCTCTTGTGAATAGGTAATGAAGATGCATATTCTTGGAAAGCAGATTTATATTTTTCAAATTTAAACATGTCAATATCTTCAACAATTTTTAATTTAGATATTGAGGCATTTAACCTATTCTCTCTTCTATCAAATATGTTCTTATTAACAATTGTAGTTTTAACTGCTTTATAATCCTTTAAATTATCATCTCCGTATCTATTTGATAAATTATCAGGAAGGTTGATATTATAATCTTCTTCTAGAATACCATAAGCAAAAAAAGTTGAAAGATTGGAAGATTGATCTTCATCTAAAAATAGAAAAACATCGGTAAAATTTTGTTCATCTGGTGTCCCAATAGAGTCAATTAACATTTGATAAGTATTTACATAGTCATTTAATTCCCTACTTTGAATTTCATCAACAACTTCTCTTAATGTTCGATTGACAGCTAAAGAAAATTCTTCTTCCTTATTCTTCCAGGAGGAATATATCCAGTATCCTTGCATCAGAATTATTCCTATTAAGGAAAATGACATTAGAAGAACGAGTGATGTATATAGTTTTCTATTCATTGACTATAAAATTCTCAAAATTTAAATTCATAATTTCTTAATAAAATGTTAAGAAACTACTCTAGGTTTATTAGTGTATCGTGAATTTCTAATACTTTACCCTCCAATTCAGTGAAATTAATATTATCAATTATAAAATCACACTTATCAATAATTGAAGTTTCATTTATCTGATTCTGTATTCGATTTAAGACATGATCTCTAGATAGCTTATCTCTTTGCATAACCCTTTCAATTCTGGTTTCTTTTGGGGCTTTAACATATATAATCTTATCAAAAAGATTCTCTGTTTTAGTTTCAAAAATAATTGCCGCTTCTTTTACGACATAGCTCTCGTCTCTATGTTTAGAGCAAAAATTATCAAAATCTATAGCTACTGCAGGGTGAATTATTGAATTTAGAGACTTAAGTTTTTCTTTATCGTTAAAGACTATTTTAGAAACTAATTTTGAGTTTAGATCATTTTTATTATAAATATCTTCTCCAAATAGCTGTTTTATTGAGAGTATAATTTTTTTATCTGAACTTATTAATTCTTTTGCAGATTCATCAGCATTGTAAGTGCTTATCCCAATTTTTTTAAAAATATCTAAAACACATGATTTACCAGATCCAATTCCTCCGGTTAATCCGATAATTTTCATTATGAATTTAATTTATCAATAATTTCTTGACTTACACCAACACTTGAAAATCCACCATCATTATAAATATTTTGAAGAGTAACTCTTTTTGTATAATCAGAGAAAAGCGATACGGTTAGATTAGCACAATCTTCAGCAGTAGCATTACCAAGGGGTGAAGTTAAATCAGCATATTTAAGAAAATCATCTAATCCTTTTACTCCTTTTCCAGCAGTTGTTAAAGTTGGTGATTGAGATATTGTGTTTACTCTAACATTTTTTTCTTTACCAAAGAAATAGCCAAAGCTTCTTGCAATGGATTCTAAAAATGCCTTATTATCAGCCATATCGTTATAATTTGGAAAAGTCCTTTGTGCAGCTATATATGTTAAAGCAACAATACTACCCCACTCCTTCATTGCGTCTAGTTTTAGTAGAGATTGCATGAGCTTGTGAAAAGATACTGCAGAAACATCCCAACCTTTAGCTAACCAATCATAATTTAAGTCTGTATAGTGTTTACCTTTTCTAACATTAACAGACATTCCTATCGAATGAAGAACGAAATCTAATTTTCCGTTAAACTTTTCAGTTGCATGAGAAATTAATTTTTCTAAATCTTCTAGATTGGTTGCATCAGCAGGAATTATTTCAGAATTAGTTTTCTCAGCTAATTCATTTATTGTCCCCATCCTAATAGAAACAGGGGCATTTGTAAGGATAAACTCACCTCCTTCTTCATATACCCTTTCAGCAGTTTTCCATGCAATAGAGCTATCATCTAGTGCACCAAAAATTATACCTTTCTTACCTTTTAAAATAGAATTTGACATTACTTATATTTTTTATTTTTTGGTTTCTGCCAACTAAATGCTGTTCAAATTGCATCAACTACTGCTAACCATACTGGTTGATTTGTTGAAGCAAAAACTGCAGCTCTAATTGCAGTACAAACACCAATACATACACCAGCTTTATTAGAGTTCATATGTTTCATATTCATATTATAAAGATACACTTAATTCAACAACTCGTTAGCAAGTTCATTTGCTGATTTGTTTGATTTATCTCCTGATAACATCTCTGCAATTTCTTTTACTCTATCTTTATCTTCAAGTAACTTGATATCAGTTATAATTTTATTTTCAACTTCCTTTTTAAATACCTTGTAATGAAAATCACCTTTTGAAGCAACTTGAGGTGTATGTGTTATAACTATAACTTGCATATTCTTTGACATTTGGCCCATTAAATCTGCAACTTTTGAAGATACAGATCCTGATATACCAGTATCAATTTCATCAAAAATTATAGTCGATAATTTAATATAGCTTGACAAAATTGATTTAATTGAAAGCATTATTCTTGAAACCTCTCCACCCGAGGCTATATTTCTTAGATCACTATATTTATCACCTTTATTTGACTTAAGTAAAAATTTACCTTCACTAAATCCATTTTTTTGAATTGATTCTGTTTTTGACAAATCAATTTTTATTTCCGAATTATTCATTCCTAATTCAGATAAGTTTTGATTTAATAATTTCTCAAAATCGTTCTTAACAGAGTATCTTTTTTTATGAATAAGATTAGCTCTAGAAATAAGATCACCTAATAAGATATCTTTTGAAGATTTTAAATCTTTGATTTCTTGATCAATATCTTGGTGTCCATCTACAACCAATATTAGGTTCTCCTTTATTTTAATTAATTCATCTATTGATGACACTCTATGTTTATTTTGTAATGTATAGATTTTATCAAGATTTACTCTTAATTGATTTATATCTTCTTCTGAGTTAGAGAGGTCATTAAGTATTGATTGAGAGTCATCAATCATATCATTTAGACTTTGAATGATAGAACTAAGGCTATCTGCCAAAGAATTAATTCGATTAGAAGATCCTGAGACTTTGTTTAGTTTTTTTACAATATTTGAGAGTTTTTCTGAGATTCCTACATGCTCCGAATTAAACTCTTCATAAATTAGAGCTAAGGCTTCTTTAATATTATCTAGGTTATCCGCCTCTTTAACTTTGTTCTCTATATCTTCTAAGTCAATATTATCAAGATCTATACTATTAAATTCATTTAATAAGTAATTATTATAATCAAGATCTGAGTCAAGAGTATCTCTTTGTATTTCTTTTTCTTTAATTTTTTTCTCTAAAGCCATTAATGACTTGAAATCATTTGTATAAGTATTGAAATTAATTGTGTTATTTGATAAAGAATCAAGAATTAAAAAAATAAAGTTTGTATCTAGTATATTGAGATTGTTAAACTGTGAGTGAATATCCAGTAAAGAATTTGTTAGACTTGATAATTGATCTAGCCTAACAGGAGTATCATTAACAAATGCTCTTGATTTCCCACTTTGATTAATCTCTCTTCTAATTATTGTATGATTATCAAAATCTAAATCATTATCTGAAAAAAATACCTCAAGATTTTGACCATTAAGGTCAAAAGTTGCTTCAACAAAGCACTTTTTATCTTTATTGATAATTTTTGTATTGTCAACTCTGGAGCCAAGAACAAGTGATAACCCTCCCAATAGAATTGACTTTCCAGCTCCTGTTTCTCCAGTGATTGAAGTCATACCATTTTCAAATGATATTTCGACATTATCAATTAGAGCGTAATTACTTATTCTTAATTTTTTTAACATTCTTGTAAATAGTTTCCATTATATCTATTGAAACATCTTTTTTATGTTTCCTTTCAAATGGAGTAATTTCTAAATCTGAATTTATAAAATCAATTTGATTAAAGTCATTTGAAATTGGATTAAAATCTCCAATTTTATTAACTATTATTGCATCAAGATTTTTAGACTTCAATTTCACCTTTGCATTATCAATGTGATCGTCAGTCTCCAGGGCAAATCCAACTAGATATTGATTCTTTTTAATTTTACCTAATTCCTTAATTATATCTTTGGTAGGTTTAAGTTTAATAGAGTCTAAACCTATATCTTTTTTAATTTTAGTGTCTTTAAATTCAGCTGGTTTAAAATCAGAAACAGCTGCAGAGCAAATTACAACGTCAGATGATTTAAAATGAGTCATAGCTTCTTCAAACATCTGATCAGAATCTAGAACCCTATATGTATCTATATTTAACAAGTCCATTGATAAATTTGTTGGACCTAAGATAAGTTTTACATTTGCTCCAAGAGAAATAGCTGCTTTAGCTAAGTGATATCCCATTTTTCCCGATGAACTATTACCAATAAATCTTACTGGATCAATTTTTTCATGAGTTGGACCAGCAGTTATTAAAAAATTAAGATTATTTAGTGGAAGAGATTCTTTAAGCTTAATTTCAATATGTTCAATTATCTCTTCTGGCTCCAACATTCTGCCCTCACCTTCTAAACCACTTGCAAGGGAGCCTTTACCAACAGGAAGTACATTAGTCTGATTCTTGACTAGTTTTTGAATATTTTCTTGATTAAGAGAATTTCTATACATATCAAGGTCCATTGCTGGAGCAATAAATACGGGACAACTACTTGATAAATAACATGCTAAAAGAATATTATCACATTTAGCATTTGCCATTGAAGATATAGAGTTTGATGTAGCAGGAGCAATTATAAAGATATCAGCCCATTCGGAAAGCTCCACATGATTATTCCAAGTAGGGTTTCCGTTTTTCTCAGTAGAAAATTCTGAGTAAACATCATTTTTTGAAACAGTTGAAAGAGTTAGAGGAGTGACAAATTCTTTAGAGGAAGGAGTCATAACAACTTTAACATTACAGTTTAGCTTAACTAGTTGCCTTATAAGTAAAGGTGTCTTATAGGCAGCTATTCCACCTGTTACTCCTACTAGTATATTTTTTTGAGCTAAAACACTCATTCTATTGAAGTTTATTGCTCAGTATCAGCTTCGGTATCCCTATAATAAATTTTATTTTCAAGCCATTCTTCAATAGCAATTGCATATGGCTTAGGAAGTTTTTCATAAAATTTTGAAACTTCAATTTGTTCTTTATTCTCAAAAATTTCTTCAAGGCTATCATTGTGAGTGGCAAACTCATCAAGTTTATCATGCAATTCTTTCTTGATTTCAGAATTAATCTGACCCGATCTCTTAGCAATTATTGAAATAGCCTCATAAATATTATCAGTAGGATTTTCGATCTCAAGTTTATTATATGTTTTTGTGCTGTTCGCAGCGTTAGAATTTCTGTATTTATTCATTAGTTTATTTTTATAAAAGTTGTTTTGCAATATTAATCTTTTCAGACAAGTCATCAATGAAAATGGTATCTGGATAATACCTTAAAAAATTATCAAGTGACCTCTCTAATTCTGTAACCCTCTCAACAATTCTTGACTCAATACTATTTATAGCAATCTCATATTGAGACAACCACTTATAATAAAGAGCCTCCTCTCTAAAAATAGTACCAGGATTGTCAGCTATAAAGTTATCAAGTGATTTAATTGCAGAAGTATAATCTCTAATAGTATAGTATTGCTTTGAAATTTCAAAGTCTTTTTCTTCAAGCTTATTTTGAAGCTCATCCATTAATTGGAGTGCTTCTGAAACATATTCACTATTTGGGAATCTATTTATAAATACCTGGAGTTTATCAATACCAGTGTATGTATCATCTTGATCAAGAGTATAACGAGGTGATAACATAAAATATGATTTAGCCTCCATAAAATATGCTTCTTGAATCCTTTGACTATTTGGATAAGATTTTATAAAATTTTCAAATTGAATTGCAGCAGAGTAATATAGTTTAGTCTCAAAATAAGAGTTAGCAAAAAAGTATACTAGTCTTTCACCTTGAGGTTTTCCTCTATAACTTGGTATAATTTGCTCGATCAATGCATTTGCCCTTCTGTACTCTCCGTTATTATAGTAATCCTCAGCTGCAGTATACTTATCAACTTCATTTTCAGTACTATTAAGTAACTTTTGATAATCATTACAGGATAGCAACAAGATTGAAATAGACATAAAAAAGAATATTCTATACATGTAGATTTATTGTTTGGCAAATTTAATATAAGTTTATGAAATAAGATCTATTAAATTAACTTCATTAATAATAGACACCCCAAGTTCATTAGCAGCATTTAATTTTGATGGTCCAATATTGTTACCTGCAACTAGATAATTAGTTTTCTTGCTAACTGATGAACTAACTTTTCCACCATTTAATTCTATTAAATTCTTTATCTCATCTCTACTATGAGATTCAAAGACACCTGAGATAACAAATATTTTACCATTTAATTTTGCTGAATGAATATCATTATCTTTTTGGTGAAAATTCAGACCAAAAGATTTAAGCTTATTTATTATTTGAATATTACTGATATCACTAAAAAAACTAACTATACTCTTAGCTGTTTTATCTCCAATTTCATCAATAGATGATAAAGATTCAATGTCCATATGAGATAATTTATCTATTGAATCAACATGTTTAATTATTTTTTTTGATGCAGACTCACCCACATATCTGATACCTATACCAAATAAAACTTTTTGGAATGAATTTAATTTTGATTTTTCAATCCCTTTTTTAAGATTCTCTGATGATTTTTCTCCATAACCTTCAATTTTAGAAATTTCATCATAATTAAGATTATATATATCGGCTATATCTCTTAAAAGTCCTAAATCATAAAAAAGTCTTATTGTTTCATCTCCTAGTCCATCAATATTCATAGCTTTTCTTGATACAAAATGTTGAATTCTACCAATAGCTTGAGGTCTACAATCTATATAATTTGTGCAAAAATAATTAGCTTCAGATTCTAGTTTTTCTAACTCGCTATTACACTCAGGACAAATTTCTGGAAAGATTATTTCATCCTCTGAACTACCCCTTCTTTCCTCATCAATTCCCGTAATTTTAGGAATTATCTCTCCACCTTTTTCAACAAACACAAAATCGTTAACCCTTAATTTTAATTTAAGCATTTGATCATAACTATGAAGAGAGGCTCTCTTAACAGTTGAGCCAGAGATTAAAACGGGTTCCAGATTAGCAACTGGTGTAACAGAACCAGTCCTACCCACATTAAAGGAAATTGATTTTAATCTAGTAGCAAGGTTCTCAGCCTTATACTTATAGGATATTGCCCATCTTGGGAATTTTGAAGTGAATCCCAATTGGTTCTGATAATCTATCTTATTTATTTTAACAACTACTCCATCAATCTCAAATGGTAAAGTATTTCTATTTATTTCCCAATATTTAATATATTCTTTTACTCCTTGAATACTATCAACTACTCTTTCATAATTCGGCACATTAAATCCCATTTCTCTTGCAATATTTAACAATTCAGAGTGATCTTCAATAGCTATATCATCAGAAACAATAGAGTATAAAAAACATTCCAATGGTCTTCTTGCAACTTCATTGGAATCGAGCATTTTAATACTTCCAGATGCGGTATTTCGAGGATTCATGAATGGTTGTTCACCATTATCTTTTCTTTTTTTATTAAGCTGATTAAAAGAGTCTAAGGGAATAATTATTTCACCTCTAATCTCAAATTTATTTTTCTTGAAACTTTCTTTTAATTTGATGGGTATTGACGATATTGTCTTTAAATTTTTTGTGATATTATCTCCATTTGATCCATCACCTCTTGTCAGTCCTCTTACAAGTTTACCTTCATCATACAATAAGTTAACAGACGCACCGTCATATTTAAGCTCACAACAAAATTCAAAGTCTGTTATACCAATGTTTTTAACCACCCTATCATACCATGCTTCTAGTTCCTCTGAAGAATAAGTATTATCAAGTGAATACATTGGATAAATATGAGATTCTGAATCAAACTTTTCAGATAGTCCACCACCAACTCTATTTGTTGGAGAATTTTCGTCCTTAAATTGTGGATAATCATTTTCAAGTCTTACTAGTTCTGCTAAAAGTTCATCATATTCAATATCAGATATAATATTTTTGTCGAGATCATAATAGTAATAATTATGTTGGTTAATTATATCTCTTAATTCCTGTATTTTTTGTTTGATATTATTCATTTAAAATGACAGCCTAGCAAGTCTTTTTTTTCCTCTAAAATCCACTCTAAAGTTAACATCATTTGGCTTAAATTCAGTTAATAAACTATTAAATTCTTTAATAAAATCAGGATTTATTTCAAGGTATATCTGACCTCCTTTATTTAAGTTTTTATTTGCAAAAACAAGTATTTGTTTATAGAAATGAAGTGGATTATCTTCTGGAGCAAACAGCGCAATATGAGGTTCAAAATTTACATTCTCATCTATTTCATCTTTTTTTGAATAATCAAGATAAGGAGGATTTGATATAATAATATCAAAGAAGTCATTGTTAGTAAATTTAGTGTTCATATCATACTCTATTATTTTTACATTTGACTCAAGGATATCCTTATTTATATTACATACACGAATAGCTTCTTTTGATATATCTGCTAATGTTACATCAAGACTTATTGTTTTAGAAATTGATATTCCAATACATCCTGATCCAGCTCCCAAATCAATTAATTTTTTTCTATCATTTTTATTATTATCGTCAATTACCCATTGGACTAATTCTTCTGTTTCTGGTCTTGGTATTAAGACATTTTCATCTACATAAAAATCATAACCAAAAAAACTTTTCTTATTTATTATGTAATCTAAAGGATAATTTCTAAGAATATTTTTAAGACTTGATCTTAAAAGCATCTCATTTTCTGGTTTTACAATAAAATTTGGATCTAGGGCTATTTTTAAAGGATCAATATTACATAGCTCTTTAAGTAATATTTTGAAAATATAATCAGATTCTTTATTTGTTTTTTCTAATTGAGATCTATAAAAATCTCTAAATTCAATTATATTCATTTTAAATCTTTAAGCATCCATACAGGACAGGCAGTATGACCAGTATTACCCATTGGTTTATTAATATATTCAAATCCTTTTTTTAAATATAATTTTTGAGCATTAATCATGTTAGGCATTGTTTCAATATAACATTTAGTAAAATTTGATTTTAATGCAAATGCTAAACACTTATCAATCATTTTATTTCCAAGACCTTTTCCACGGATAGACTTATGAAAATACATTTTTTGAAGCTCACATATATCACTAGTGCTTTCTTTAAGCTCAGATATTCCAGCCCCACCTAGGATTTTATTTTCATGCTCAATTATATAATATATAGATCTTGAATTTTGATAAGCTTCAAACATTTTGTCAAGCTCTGGATCTTCATATGCAGAACCTTTTTTTGGTATTTCCATTTCAACAAGAACTTCCCTGAGAATTCTTGAAAGACTTTTGTTATCACTCTCATTAATAGATCTTATTAACATAATGATCTTTTTGATTTAAATTTACAATTCTAATTTTTAAATAAATTATGGACATACACATTAAATACATGAAAAGATGTATTGAACTTGCATCAGAAGGAATTGGAAACACATATCCAAATCCTATGGTCGGATGTGTAATTGTTCATAATAATAAGATAATTGGTGAAGGTTCACATCAAGAGTACGGATCTAATCATGCAGAAGTTAATGCAATAAATAGCGTAGTTGATAAGGACTTATTTAAAGAATCAACATTATATGTTAATCTTGAACCATGTAATCATTATGGAAAAACTCCACCTTGTACAAAGCTAATTCTTGAGAAAGGAATTAAGAATGTTATAATAGGATCAAAAGATCCAAACAAAAATGTTTTGGGGGGTGGAATCAATACTCTTATTTCAAATGGTTGTAATGTAGAGTATGGAATTATGAAAGATGAGTGTGACTCCCTTAATAAAAGATTTTTCACTTTTCAAAATCAAAAGAGACCATACATTATATTAAAATGGGCAGAATCTAAAGATGGATATGTAAGTCCAAAGAAATCTGATCGAATTCAGGAAGAAGTATTTTGGATTTCAAATGAAGAATCTAAGAAAATGTCTCACAATTTTAGAAGCCAAGAACATTCAATCCTAGTCGGAGTTCAAACTGTAATTGATGACAACCCAGAATTAACCACCAGGTTGGTTGATGGCAATAACCCTACAAGGATAGTTCTTGACCCAAATAATAGAATCCCACCAAATTCAAAAGTATTATCAAATGAGTCAGAAACAATTATTTTTTCATCAACAAAAAACTTAGAATTAAATGCAGATAATGAGGTTATTGAACAGTTTGATCTTGATTCGATTCTAGAATCATTATTTAAACGTGGTATTCAGTCGATGATCGTAGAAGGAGGAGCATATACTATTCAAAAGTTTATAGATTCTGAGAAGTGGGATTGTATTAGAATATTTAAGTCTGAAAAAAATCTTTGTGATGGAGTAGTTGCTCCAAAATTTGAAATTGATAAATTAGAATATAGGTTGATTGGAGACAACAGGTTTTATGAAATTTTCAAAAATTAAAATAATTCACTAATTATTTTTGGACACCTCTCCGGTCTCATTGATTTTGAATTTAAAAATGCTAAAGTTGTTGCACCTTCAGTTGTAAGCTCATTATTTTGATTAAAAATCTGATACTTAAATTCAATGGTTGCTGTTGGCTTTTTCTCACAAATAACATTTACATATAATGAGTCCCCGAAAAAAAGAGATTTAATAAATTTTATTTCACATTTAACAACAGGAAGAATTATATCACTTTCTTCAATTTTTTGGTAAGGCATTTTTAGCTTTTCAAGCCACTCGATTCTTGCTAATTCAAAAAATTTTAAATAATTACTATGATGAACAATCCTCATTTGATCAGTTTCACTATACCTGACTTTTATTATGTCCGTTTTATATTCCATTTTTTTTGTTATGTGAAGGAATTGAATGTTTTTCCTACAAATTTATACTACATGATTTTAAATAAAAAAAAATTAATAATCAATAGGTAAACTAATTTTTTTTTCACTTTTTTTAATTAATATTTGTCAAGAACATTAAACAATAATTCATAAATATATTCAATTAACCTTTAGCCAAGAAAAAAATGAGTCAATCACCCTCATCTGTATGGAATAACTGTCTAACTTTCATTAAGGATAATATTCAACCTCAAGCATACAAAACTTGGTTCGAGCCAATAATTCCTGTTAAACTATCTGAAGATGTTTTAAGCATTCAAGTTCCAAGTAAGTTTTTCTATGAGTGGCTTGAAGAACATTATGTAAAAATTCTTAGAATTGCTCTTACAAAAGAATTGGGATCAAAAGCGAGACTTGTTTATGTTATTAAAATGGAGAATACCTATGGCAATAAGATGCCATTCACTGAGAGTATTCCAAGTTCTTCAAGTAATGGTATAAAAGTCCAATCAATTGAATCTCCATTTAGCACTTTTGCAAGTGAATTAAAAAATCCTTTTGTAATTCCTGGAATAAGAAACCTTCAAATAGAATCTCAATTAAACCCTAATTACTCATTTGAAAATTTCCTTGAAGGTGACTCTAATAGATTAGCAAGATCAGCTGGAATTGCTGTTTCGAACAAACCAGGTGGAACATCTTTTAATCCACTATTAATATATGGTGGTGTTGGACTTGGCAAGACTCATCTTGCTCATGCAATTGGTGTAGATGTTAAACAGAAATATCCAGACAAAACAGTTTTATATATTTCAGCAGAGAAGTTTACACAACAATATGTTGATTCAGTCAAAAAAAACACAAGAAATGATTTTATACATTTTTATCAGTTAATTGATATTTTGATTGTTGATGATGTTCAATTTCTTTCAGGAAAATCTGGTACACAGGATGTTTTCTTCCACATATTTAATCACCTTCATCAAAATGGTAAGCAGGTAATTTTGACTTCCGACAAGGCTCCTATTGATATGCAAGATATTGAGCAAAGACTTTTATCAAGATTTAAATGGGGCTTATCTGCAGAGCTTCAAAATCCTAACTTTGAAACTAGAGTCTCAATACTTAAGAATAAGCTATATAGAGATGGAGTTGAAATTCAGGATGAAGTAATCGAGTTTGTTGCAAAGAATATAAACTCTAATGTAAGAGAACTTGAAGGCGCTATTATTTCACTAATAGCCCAATCTTCATTTAATAAAGCAGAAATAACCGTTGATCTAGCCAAAGAGGTTATAAATAAATTTGTTAAGAATAACAGAAGAGAGGTTTCTATTGATTACATACAAAAAGTTGTCTCAGATTACTTCCAAATGGACATTCAAACTCTTCAATCAAAAACTAGAAAAAGACATATTGTGCAGGCTAGACAGATTGCAATGTATTTTGCTAAAAAGTTCACTAAAGCATCCCTTGCTAGTATAGGCTCACAAATTGGAAGAAGAGACCATGCAACTGTCCTTCATGCATGTAAGACAGTTGATAATCTGAGCTTTACAGATAAGCAATTTAGAAAATATGTTGAAGATCTCAACCAGAAACTCTCCAACTAGCTTTTACCTATAAATTCCCCTGCTGTTTATCCAGCGAATATATGCCTTTTTGTTCCTGTTATGTCCATCTATATCACTTGCAAAAAGATGATACCCTCTATTTGACGGATCAGCAACCATGAAGAGATAATTATGATTCTCGTGATTAAGAACAGCATCGATAGCTGATATATCAGGCATTGTTATAGGTCCAGGAGGAATACCTCTAATCTTATAAGTATTAAATTCAGAATTTATTTTAAGATCACGATAAAGTACCCTTCTTATTAGTGTATCGAAGTTATTGTAGTATTCCTTTAAAGAATAGATAACTGTTGGATCAGCTTGAAGTCTCATCCTTTCCTTAATTCTATTAATGTATAAACCTGCAACTCTTGGACGCTCATCATTTTTTCTACTTTCAATTTGGACTATTGACGCAAGTGAAATAACTTCTAATTTAGTAAGACCTAGTTTTACCGCCTTTTCAGATCTATCTTTATTCCAAAATTTATTATATTCAGCTAACATTTTATCTCTAAAATCTTCAGGAGAAGTATTCCAATAAATATTATAAGAGTTTGGAATAAAAATTGAAATAACATTTTGTTCATTCAGATTATTGTCTTCAAGAAATTTTTTATCTCTGAATGCTGATAATAAAGATGTGCTATCCTCATATATTTGTTTTGAAACTCTTCCTGCTAGATTCTCAACTCTTTCTTGATTGTTAAAAGTAACATTAACAGGAGTATTATTAAATTTTAAGGAATTAACAATATCATTGTTTCCGATGTCCTTGGCTATTTTAAATCTTCCTGTTTTTTTATTCTTTAGGTAACCCAGTCTTTCTGCAACTTTATAAAAAGTTTTTTCAGATTTGATGTATTTTGATATTGAATCCTTAAAAGCTAGACTATCATCCTCCATCACATATAGAAATACACTTTCATCTTCGAATGATGTATTGGGCTTATAATATTTATTATAGTAATCAATAACAAATAATAAAGACAGGATTGAAATCGGTATTATAATTTTTAGATACTTCATTTAATTAAAATTTTTTGGAATAAAAGCTCATCATTAAATTTATTATTATAAAACACCCAATCTTTTTTTAAACCAACCTCATTATAGCCATTTTTTTTAAATAATGAAATGCTCTCAACGTTATTTGAAGAAATATTAGCATAAAGTTGATGCATCGGTACATGGTTTGAAACATGTTCTTCAATTAATTTTAAAGACATTGAACCTATACCATTAGATCTAAACTTTTCAAATATAATAATTCCAACTCCAGCCCTTCTGTTAATGTGGTCATAATCGAAAAGATCTATGAAGCCATAAGAATTAGATTTGTCAAAAATCACAAGTCTAACCTGTTTGTGCTCAATAATATCAAGATGAGAATTTTCAATAAATTTTTTTAAAGAATGTTTTGAAAAGGGTGAAGAAGTATTTGAATAAACCCACAGGGATTTATCATTTTCTGTATCATACATCATTTCAAGATCAGAAGGTTCTAGAGCTCTAAGTCTAATTTTCATCTTGTTCTAGTTAAACTATAGTTAAAATATAATTATTAAAATTTTAATATGTTATTTTTAGTGAAAAAATAAAATGAAATTGTATTCCAAAATCATATTGATATCTATAGTATCTTCTCTTTTAGTTTTTGCTTTAACTAAAAGAATCGATAATAAATTTGATTCTAAAATAACTTCAGGACTAGTTAGTGATGAATTTTCTAGCCTATCAATTCCTGCTAATTTTAATCAAAACAAACTCACTAATTCTTCATTACCAGATCTAACTTTTGCTGCAAATAAATCAATTGATGCAGTTGTTCATGTCAAAAATACAAGTATTGTAAAGGATAGCGATTCATGGGCTCTACAATTTTTTTATGGTGATGATTCTAGAAAAAAAGTTGGAACAGGATCAGGTGTAATAATTTCACCAGACGGATACATTATTACAAATTACCATGTTATAGAAAACTCTACAGAAGTTATTGTTACTACGAATGATAATAAAGAGTATGAAGCAGTAATAATTGGTTCTGATGAAGTCAATGATATTGCTGTTCTAAAAATAGATTCAGATTCTAATCTAGATTATATTTTCTTTGGCGATTCAGATTCAACTCTAATTGGAGAATGGGTTTTAGCAGTTGGAAATCCGTATAACCTAAACTCAACTGTAACTGCTGGTATTATAAGTTCAAAATCCAGAGACTTGAATGAATTTGACCAAAAGAATCAGTCATTTATTCAGACAGATGCTGCGGTTAATTTTGGAAATAGTGGAGGTGCCCTTGTAAATATTCAAGGAGAATTAATTGGAATAAACACTCTTATTCAATCAATGACCGGTGGATATGTTGGATATTCATTTGCGGTCCCAAGCAATACAGTTAGAAAGATATTTGAAGATATTTTAGAGTACGGTGATGTACAAAAGGGTCTACTTGGTGTTAGAGGGGTTGCTTTAAGATCTTCTTATTCTAAACAACTTAATCTAGAAGAAACAGAAGGCTTCTATATTGATGTTATTGAGCCTGGATTTGGAGCCGATAACGCTGGACTTCAAAAAGGTGATATAATTAAATCGATAGATGATGTCAAGATTAATAGGTTTTCTGATTTATCAGGCTATTTGTCATCAAAAAGACCTGGAGATAAAGTTAAAGTTAGGTACATAAGAGATAAAGAGCTTATTACTGCCTCTGTTACTCTTAAGAAAAGCTCTAACTAATGAGAATAGATGTACTTACCCTATTCCCTGATGTATTTGATAATTTAAACTCCTTTTCCATCATTAAAAAAGCTATTGACTCTAAGAAAGTAGAAGTCAATAGTCATAACCTAAGAGATTATGCTGACAACTCAAGAAAAGTTGATGATTATCCATATGGTGGTTTCCCAGGAATGGTTATAAAAATTGAACCAATAGATAAATGCATAGAGTCTTTAAAGAAAAAAAATAATTATGATGAAATAATTTATTTAACCCCAGATGGAGAATTATTGGATCAAAAAGAATCAAATTATCTATCGACTTTAAAAAATATTATAATTATATGTGGGCATTATAAAGGGATTGATCATAGGATTAGAGAACATATTATAACTAAAGAGATCTCTATTGGGAATTATGTTGTTTCAGGAGGTGAACTACCTGCTGCAGTTCTTTGTGACTCAATAATCAGACTTTTACCTGGCATCATTGGTGATGAATCTTCTGCACTTTCAGATACTTTTCAAGATAATTTATTAGCAGCTCCTATATATACTAGACCTGAAATTTACAAAGGTTTTGAAGTACCTAAAGTTCTTTTATCAGGAAATCAAAGTGAAATAGAGAAATGGAGTGATGAGAAATCTTTGGAAAGAACAAAATTACTTAGGCCAAATCTTTTTGATAATGAATAAAAAGGTTTATTTTTGCACGGATTTGATTTAAGTCAAATCTTAAATAAATTATTTCAATGGATTCTGTAGTTAATTTAGTTCAAGAAAAACTTATCAATAAAAATGATTTCCCATCATTTTCTTCTGGTGATACAATCAACGTATTTTATGAAATTAGAGAAGGTGATAAAGTAAGAACCCAGTCTTTCAAAGGTGTAGTAATTCAAATCAAAGGTAGAGGTCAATCAAAAACTTTTACAATAAGAAAGATGTCTGGTACAGTTGGTGTTGAAAGAATTTTTCCAATTAACATGCCTGCTTTAAAGAAAATTGAGGTTAACAAGAAAGGTAAAGTTAGACAATCAAGAATTTATTATTTCAGAGAATTAAGAGGAAAGAAAGCTAGGATTAAAGAAGTATAAATCTTATGTCAAAAATTAAATTAGCCAATCCCATAGTCGAGATAGATGGAGATGAAATGGCTAGAATCATCTGGAAATTTATAAAAGAAAAACTTATTCTAGACTATCTAGATCTTGATATAATATATTATGATCTAGGAATTGAGTCAAGGGATAAAACTGATGACCAAATTACAATTGATGCTGCTAATGCTATTAAAAAGTATAATGTTGGCATAAAATGTGCTACAATAACACCAGATGAGCAAAGGGTTGAAGAGTTTTCTCTATCAAGAATGTATAAATCTCCAAATGGAACAATTAGAAACATTGTTGGAGGTACTGTTTTTAGAGAGCCTATTATATGTAGATCCATCCCTAGATATGTTCAAGGTTGGTCAAGACCAATATGTATAGGTAGGCATGCGTTTGGTGACCAGTATAGGGCCACTGATGTAATTACTCATGGACCTGGAAAACTTGAAATGAAATTTACTCCTAAAGATGGTGGAGAATCAACAACATGGGAAGTATATAATTTTGAAGAGGATGGAATTGCAATGTCAATGTATAATATTGATTCATCAATTTATGGATTTGCAAGATCATGTATGAATATGGCACTTACCAAGAGATGGCCTCTATACCTATCTACAAAAAACACCATACTTAAAGCTTATGATGGTAGATTTAAAGATATTTTTCAGGAGGTATACGATAACGAATTTAAAGATAGATTTGAGAAGGAAAATATAACTTATGAGCATAGGCTAATTGATGATATGGTAGCTGCTGCTATTAAATGGAAAGGAGGGTTTGTATGGGCTTGTAAGAATTATGATGGCGATGTCCAGTCAGATGTAGTTGCTCAAGGTTTTGGATCACTTGGTTTAATGACTTCTACATTAGTAACACCTGACGGGAAAACACTTGAAGCAGAAGCTGCTCATGGAACAGTAACTAGACACTTTAGAAGACATCAGAAAGGTGAACAAACATCGACAAATCCAATAGCATCAATATTTGCTTGGACAAGAGGTTTAATGCATAGAGGCAAGCTTGATAATAATGAAAAACTTATTAATTTCTGTAAAACTTTAGAGGAAGTCTGTATTGAAACAGTTGAGGATGGAAAAATGACTAAAGATCTTGCTTTATTAGTTTTTAGAGATGATTTGGTTGACTCTAATTTTCTTACAACACAAGAATTTTTAGATGAATTAAAAAGTAATCTGGATAAAAAATTAGCTATTCAATAATGAAATTTATTAAAGTAACTGAACAAGAATCAAATCATAAAGATTTAGAAAAAAAATCTGTAATTGAGCTTGTAAATGCAATGCATGAAGAAGATAATAATGCATTAAAAGCAGTTAATAAGGTTTTACCAAAAATTTCTGTACTTATTGAGGCCATTGCACCAAAGATTGAAAAAGGAGGAAGATTATTTTACATTGGAGCTGGAACTAGTGGCAGATTAGGTGTTCTAGATGCTTCAGAGTGTCCCCCAACATTTGGGACTCCTCCAGAAAAAGTTGTTGGACTAGTAGCTGGTGGTATTCCTGCCTTATATAGTTCAATCGAGATTGCTGAAGATGACATGAGCCAAGCATGGAAAGATTTATCTGAACATAAAGTTAATTCTGATGATTTTGTTATTGGAATTGCAGCATCAGGAACTACTCCTTATGTTGTTGGTGGTCTTAAGGATTGTCAAGAAAATAATATTTCTACTGCATGTATTGTGTGCAATGAAAACTCTCCTTTATCTGAATATGCAGATTTTAAAATTGAAGTTATAGTTGGTCCAGAGTTTTTAACTGGAAGCTCTAGATTAAAAGCTGGAACTGCGCAAAAATTAATATTGAATATGATATCCACTATCTCAATGATTTTAGATGGTCATGTTAGAGGCAATAAAATGATTGACATGCAGATGTCAAATGCTAAGCTTAGTAAACGTGCTAGAAGAATTCTTATGGAAGAATTAGGTGTGGATGAAGGTAAAGCTGATGAATTAATTTTGAAATACAAAAGTATTCGTTTAGCAATAGATAACTTTAATAATGAATAAATTCCTAAAAAAAGGCTTTATTCAAGTTTTTACAGGTATTTCGCTTTGCTTTATTGGACCTGTACTAGTTTCTCAAGCATTTAATAATCAAGATCACCCACTTTTTATTGTTGTCCTTGTAATTGGTGTTGTTCTTCTTGTTTTAGCTATTTATTTCGGTTACAGAGGAATAAATAATATATTAAATGGAACTTTAGGGCCAAAGAATAATTTAAATTGAATTATTTTTGAAAGTTGATACTATACTATGATTAATGTTAGTTTTCCAGATAAATCAGTAAAAAAGTTTGAAAAAGGAACTAAAGTTATTGATGTAGCTAAAAGCATAAGTGAAGGATTAGCTAGAAAAGTTATATCTGCATCATATAATGATGAAATAGTTGAAACAGAATCACCAATTATCGAGAATGGTTCAATCAAATTTTTCACATGGGATGATAATGAGGGCAAACAAGCCTTTTGGCATTCGTCTGCACATATTCTGGCTCAAACAATTAAATCTTTTTATCCTAAGTCTAAGCTTACTATAGGCCCATCGATTGAAAATGGATTCTATTATGATGTTGATTTTGGCGACGATGTTTTTTCTGAAAACGATTTTGGAAGAATTGAATCAAAATTTTTAGAGCTAGCAAGAGAAGATCATAGTTTCATCATGAAATCTGTATCAAAAAAAGATGCGTTAGATTTTTATAAGTTAGAGAATAATGAATATAAAGTTGAATTAATTGAGAGTCTTGAAGATGGATCAATAACATTTTGTGATCATTCTAATTTCTCAGATTTATGTAGAGGGGGACACATTCCTTCAACTGGAATAGTTAAAGCAGTTAAACTTCTTAATGTTGCTGGAGCATACTGGAGAGGGGATGAAAAAAATAATCAATTGACAAGAGTTTATGGAATTTCTTTTCCAAAACAAAAGCTTCTAACTGAATATCTTGAACTTGTTGAGAAAGCTAAAGAAAGAGATCATAGAAAACTAGGTAAGGAACTGGAACTATTCACTTTTTCAAAAAAAGTTGGTCAGGGTTTACCTCTTTGGCTTCCTAAAGGTACAGAGTTGAGAGATAGGCTTCAAAGCTTTCTCGAAGACGCTCAAAGAAGAGCTGGATACCAAAAAGTAATGTCACCTCATATAGGCTCTAAAGAATTATATATTACTTCAGGGCATTATGAAAAGTATGGTGAAGACAGTTTTCAACCTATACTTACTCCGAATGATAGTGAAATATTTATGCTTAGACCAATGAATTGCCCACATCATTGTGAAATATTTAATTCTAAACCACTTAGTTACAGAGATTTACCCTACAGGATGGCGGAATTTGGAACAGTATACAGATATGAACAGAGCGGAGAATTACATGGATTAAGCAGAGTAAGAGGATTTACTGTTGATGATGCTCATATTTTTTGTACAACTGACCAGGTTGATTCAGAATTTAAAAACACTATTGATTTAGTTTTATATGTATTTAAATCTCTAGGGTTCAGTGATTTTTATGCTCAAGTCTCATTAAGAGATCCGGATAATCCGGAAAAATATATAGGATCAGATGAAAACTGGGAAATTGCTGAACAAGCAATTTTAAATTCAGCAAAAGAAAAGGATTTAAATTATAAAGTTGAATATGGAGAAGCTGCTTTTTATGGACCTAAGCTTGATTTTATGGTTAAAGATGCACTTGGCAGAAGTTGGCAACTAGGTACTATTCAGGTAGATTACAACCTGCCTGAAAGGTTCGACCTCACATATAAAGGAAAAAATAATGAAGATATCAGACCTGTTATGCTTCATAGAGCTCCATTTGGTAGCATGGAAAGATTTGTTGCAATTCTTTTAGAACATACAGGCGGATTATTTCCATTATGGCTTTCAACAACTCAGGTGGAAATCCTAATTGTAAGTGAGAACTTTAAAAATTATGGCCAAAAAGTTTTAAATATCTTAGAAAATCACGAAATTCGCGCGCACTTAGATGATAGAAATGAGACTGTTGGAAAAAAAATTAGAGAATCTGAGATAAATAAGGTTCCTTTTATGATTGTTGTTGGGGAAAATGAAGTAAAAAATGAAACAATCTCTATTAGAAGACATCATGGAGAAGATCTAGGTGAAATGAAGATTGAAAAATTTGTAGATATAATTAAGAAAGAGATTTCTGATTGTATCCCAAAATTTAATATTAACTAAAAATAATTGTTATAGCTATAAGAAGAAGAAAATCAAATAGGAGATTCCAAAGAGTAATTAAAGAAGATCCTCATAAAATCAACACAAAGATCACGGCATACGAAGTTAGATTAGTTGGTGATAACGTAGATGGAGGTATATATTCTACAAGTGAGGCCCTAAGAATCGCTAGAGATTTAGAACTAGATTTAGTAGAAATTTCTCCAAAAGCTTCTCCACCTGTATGTAAAATTCTTGAATATAAGAAATTCCTATACGAGCAGAAAAAGAGAGATAAGGTTCTTAAATCAAAAGCAACTAAAATTGTTTTAAAAGAAATAAGATTCGGACCTCAAACAGATGAACATGATTATCAATTTAAAAAGAAACATGCAGAGAAATTTTTAAATGAAGGTGCAAAATTAAAAGCATTTGTATTTTTTAAAGGACGATCAATTATTTTTAAGGAACAAGGTCAAATTTTGTTATTAAGATTAGCTCAAGACCTTGAAGAAATAGGAAAAGTCGAACAAATGCCAGAACTAGAAGGAAAGAGGATGATTATGTATATAACACCAAAAAAGAATTAAAAAAGAGGAACTATGCCTAAAATGAAAACAAAATCCAGCGCTAAGAAAAGGTTTAAAGTAACTGGATCAGGAAAAATTAAAAGGAAACACGCTTTTAAAAACCATATTTTGACAAAAAAGTCAAAAAAAAGAAAACTAAGGCTTACTCATTTTGGCCTAGTTCATGAAAGTGACGAAAATAATATTAAAAGACAGTTAAGACTAAAATAATTAGCAATGCCAAGATCAGTAAATTCAGTAGCTTCAAGAGCTAGAAGAAAAAAAATACTAAAACAAGCCAAAGGATACTTTGGTAGAAGAAAGAATGTTTGGACAGTTGCAAAGAATGCTGTTGAAAAAGCATTATTATACGCTTACAGAGACAGAAAGACTAAGAAAAGGAATTTCAAATCTCTATGGATTATGAGAATTAATGCTGCTGCTCATCAACACGGACTAACCTATAGTGAATTTATGTTTAAACTAAAGACTAATAACATTTCTTTAAATAGAAAAGTTTTAGCTGATTTAGCCATGAATAATCCAAATGCTTTTGAAGCTATAGTTAAATCTCTTAAATAACATTCCCAATTCCTACCTCAACTTTTTGTTTTTTTCAGGGTCTAAAATGAAAAATATAGATTGAAAGAAGGTGCTTTACTTAAATTATTAAAGAATCCTGCTTCAAAAGATAAAGGGTTTAAACTTCTTATAGATTTATATCAAGAAAAAATATATTGGATGATTAGAAAAATGGTATTGTCTCACGACTCATCTAATGATGTATTACAAGAGACTTATATTAGAGTTTTTAAAGGGATAGATAATTTCAAAGAAAAAAGCAAACTAAGTACTTGGATATATAGAATTGCCTATAATGAGTCAATTCGTTTTTTAAATAAAGAATCTAAAATGAAAAAAATTGAACTAGATTCTACAGATTATAATTATTCAAAGAAACTATTTGCAGATACATTTTTTGATGCAGATAATCTATCACTAAAATTTCATCAAATATTATCAGAACTTTCTTTTAGGCAAAGAAATATTTTTAATATGAAATATTTTGATGAACTTAAATTTGAAGAGATAGCTAAAATAACAGACATAAATATTAATACTGTTAAGTCAGTATACTATTCAGTAGAAAAAAAAATAAAAAAAGAGATAAATGAATCATCACTATAAAAAGTTGGGGCTCAGAATTCCTAACCACTATTTTAAAAGATCTAAAGAAGAAATTTTAGACAAAATTAATCTTAAAGAGGAGCAGTTGACTAAAAATTATAACTTCGGCTATTATTATCTATCAATAGCTGCTGTGTTTATTGGAATATTGATTTTTTATACTATTCCATCAAATAATGAAAATTTAACAGAATTTGATACAAACTCACCACTAATATCTACATTAATTTCAGGAGAAGAGATTACTGATGAATATATAATTGAGTTTTATTCAGAATCTTTAGTTTTAAATGAAATTAATTTTGGTAATTAAACTATTTAGAAATTTTTGTTTCAAAGTGAATATGAAAAGTTTAAATAATATTTTATTAATATTTTTAGTAACTATTTTGACTATTAACATATCATATAGTCAAGAAAAGAGAAAGCATTCTCATAAATACTCCCAAGAGTTAATTGAGACCTTATCAAGTTATCAGAAAGAATTAATTGAGAAAGAGAGAAAGTATCTTGACAAACAAAGAGATGCTATAAGAAAAACTTTTTCAATAGAGCAGAAAGAGATGGTTGCTGATAGCTCACTAACAAATAGTCAAAAAAGAAATAAAATCATTGCATCGTTTTCTTCAGATCAAAAAGAACTTATTGAAAAGTATGATAAGAGGATTGATACAATTAGAAAAAAGTTTTACAATTCTCTTAGTGAAACTCAGAAATCATTAATAAAGAAAAAAAGAAAGAAGTCAAAGAAGAATGATTAGGCTTTTTTAACACAACTTTGGGTTTACGATCAACCTTATTGAAATATATTTGCCACGCCAAACAAAAAAAAATATGAAAAATTTATTCAGATTATTTCTAATCCTATTTAGTGCATCTTTATTTTCACAGCAAACTGGAGGTGCAAATAGCCAGCAATATCAAAATTTGCGATTTAATGTTTCCGGCTCTGTAGTTGACTCTGAAACTGATGAAGTCCTTGAGTATGCAACAATTACCTTAAATAATAAAAGAAATCCTGATAATGTATTCGGAGGTATAACTGGAGAAGATGGTAAATTCTCTGTTGAGGTACCACCAGGTATGTATGATATCAGTATTGACTATATTTCATTTGAGTCCTATACAAACAATAACCTATTGGTTAGAGGAAATACTGATTTAGGAACTATTTCTTTAAATCTAGATGTATCAGTTCTTGAAGAAGTTGAGGTTAGAGCTGAGAGAACACAGGTTGAAGTTAGATTAGACAAGAAAATATACAATGTTGGACAAGACATTACTGTTAGAGGTGGAAATGTATCTGATGTTTTAGCTAATATACCGTCAATCGATGTTGACTTTGATGGTAATATTTCATTAAGAGGAAATAATAATGTAAGAATTTTAATTAATGGGAAGCCATCAGGTCTAGTTGGACTATCAGGGCCACAAGGGCTAAGATCAATTCCCTCTGAATCCATTGAAAAAGTCGAGGTTGTTACATCTCCGTCTGCTAGATATTCAGCTGAAGGTACTGCTGGAATTTTAAATATTATTTTAAAGAAACAAGATTTACTAGGATTTAACGGTAATGTTAATGGAAGCATTGGTTCCCCAAAGAATAGTAGTGGTTCTGGTACATTTAACCTTAGGAATGATAAGTTAAATCTATTCAATACTACTACATATAAGGACTCTGACAATAACGGTAACTTTTTCTCGAAAACAGAATACTTTAGAAATAATCTTGAAATCGAAAATTCAAACAAAAGTACTCGAAATGAAAAAAATATTTTTTTAAATCTAGGTTTAGAATATTATTTTGATGATAAGACTTCACTAACATTAAGTGGGTTTTATAGAAAAGGAGATGAACTTAGTAACTCAAGGAACATTGTAAATGATATAACCAATGGTATCATATCTGCTACTAATGAAAGACTTGCCAATGATGAAGAACTTGAAGAGTCGTTTGAATATGCACTTGATTTTTACAAAGATTTTGATAAGGATGGTCATACTCTTAGTGCAAGAATATCTTATGAAGAATCTGATGAAAATTCAATTGATAATATAGAAGATTTTTCAACACTTCCTTTTGTATCTGAATCTGAATTTGAAAGAACAACAAATATAGATTTTCAAAATAGACTTCTTGCCCAAATAGATTACGTTTATCCAATTGATGAAAACACTGAAATAGAATTTGGATATAGAGGTAGATTCTTAGAGAGGGAAACTGATTATGACGTCTCTTTCCTACAAGGCACCTCATATATATCAGATAGTGGACTATCTAATGTATTTAACTACACAGAAAATATTAATTCACTATATGGTCAGTTTGGTAAAAAGTTTAACAAATTTTCTGCTTTACTAGGACTAAGATTTGAAGATTCAAAGCAAGAAATTAATCAAAAAACTACTGGTCAATTTGAAATAAAGAAGTATTCAGACTTATTTCCAACTTTAAATTTAGCTTATGAAATTTCTGATCTAGAGTCAATAACACTAGGTTATAGCAAAAGAATTAGAAGGCCAAGAGGATGGGATATTAACCCTTTTCCAAGAAGAAACTCTATTACATCATACAGAAGAGGTAATCCATTCTTAGACCCAACATTTTCATCCGCTTATGAAATTGACTATTTAAAGAGATTTAAAAAAATAACAATAAATACATCATTATTCTTTAGACAATCAGATGGAAATGTAGAGAGAATTCAGCAAGAAACTGGTGAACTTGTTGACCTGATAGTTGATTCAAGTAATGATAACCCTGTATTACAAGTTCCTGTACTCGAGTATTATCCAATTAACTTATCAACAAATAAAAGAATTGGATCAGAAGTAAGTATTACATATACTCCATCAAGATCAGTTAGACTAAATGGTAGTTTTACACTTAATTCTGAAAAGATTAGAGGTAGTTATGAAAATCAAAACTTTGATTCAGATGACACAAATTGGAGCGCTAGATTTAACGGATTTATTAGACTTCCAAAAGATTATAGTATTCAATTCTTTGGATTTTTAAGAGGTCCAAGTGAAACTGCTTTTTCTAAAAGAAAGTCTTTTGGATTTACAACAGCAGCAATTCAAAAAAATATTCTTGACAGAAAAGGTAACATATCACTTAGATATTCTGATTTATTTAATACTGGTAGATGGAGATCTACTACAACAAGAGAAACTTTTAGGTCAGAATCCGAAGGGCAATGGAGAGAGCCTTCACTAATCCTTACATTTTCATATATAATTAGTGAGGATAAGAATAATAGAAGGAAGAGAAGGTCTCAAAGAGATCAACAGGATTTCAGTGAAGGGGGCGATGATGGACCTATTTTTAACAACTAGGATTTTAATTTCTTAGATATAAAATCTTTTATCTTTTGGAATACATATGATGAAGCCCAATATGGTGCTACAATTGCTAAAAAAATCATGAGCCAAAAGCCCATTGTGAATATTGCTAAAAAAGCTAAAAAACCGAGGTATTGTTGAAACTCCATATATTTGTAAATGCTAAACAAAAGTAATTTTTTTTAAGTAAATTACAAAGGATCATGGACTACAGAATAGAAAAAGATACACTTGGAGAGGTAAAAGTTCCTAAGGACAAGCTTTGGGGTGCTCAAACCGAGAGATCAAAAAAAAACTTCAAAATTGGTGACCCATCCTCAATGCCCATTGAGATAATTCACGCTTATGCTATCGTAAAAAAATCAGCTGCGTCTACTAATCATGAACTGGGAGTATTATCAAAAGAAAAATCTGAACTTATCCAAGCAGTATGTGATGAAATTATTTCTAATAAACATAATGAACAATTTCCTTTAGTTATTTGGCAGACAGGTTCTGGAACTCAAACTAATATGAATATAAATGAAGTAATTTCAAACAGAGCTCATATAATTGAAGGGAAAAAACTTGGAGAATCAGGAAAAACTCTATCACCTAATGATGATGTTAATCTTTCACAATCGTCAAATGATAGTTTTCCTACAGCAATAAATATTGCTGCTATGAAAATAATTACAGAAAATACATTAGTTAATTTAAAATTATTAAGAGATAGTCTAAATAAAAAGTCAAAGGAGTTTAACAAAATTGTCAAAATTGGAAGAACTCACCTTATGGACGCTACTCCTATTACCTTAGGCCAAGAGTTCTCAGGTTATGTAGCTCAAATTGATAATGGAATTAAATCTATTAAAAATGCAATGGATCATTTATCAGAGTTACCGATTGGAGGAACTGCTGTTGGGACTGAACTAAACACTCCTAAAGGTTATTCAAAAAAAGTTGTTGAAAGTATTTCAAAAAACTCAGGCCTTAAATTTAAAGAATCCCCTAATAAATTTGAAGGTATTGCATCTCATGATTGTATTGTAGAAATGCATGGTGCAATCAAGACAGCCGCTACTTCAATATATAAAATATCAAATGATATAAGGCTGATGGGGTCCGGTCCAAGATCTGGATTAGGTGAACTAATATTACCTGCTAATGAGCCGGGAAGTTCTATAATGCCAGGAAAAGTTAATCCAACACAATGTGAAGCAATCTCAATGGTTTGTGCCCAAATAATAGGTAATGACATGGCTGTAAGTTTTGCAGGGGCTAATGGTCACTTTGAGTTAAATGTTTTTAAGCCTTTATTCGCATACAATATTATAGAGTCATCAAAAATACTAGGAGATGCATGTTTGAGTTTCTCAAAAAACTGTATTGAAGGTCTAAAACCAAATAAAAAGAAAATAGAAAGATTTTTAAACGATTCTCTAATGCTTGTAACTGCTTTAAACTCAAAAATTGGATACTACAAAGCAGCAGAAATAGCTAATAAAGCTTATAAAGAGGATATTACGCTTAAAGAAGCATGTATTCAACTAAATTATTTATCAGAAAAAGAGTTTGATAAATATGTCAATCCTGAAAGAATGACAAACAATGAAGGTTGAAATAGTATCTTACTCAGATAAATATTCTAAATACTTCTATGATCTAAATCACGATTGGTTATGTGAATTTTTTTATGTTGAGGAATACGATGAAAAGGTACTAAAAAACTGTAAAGAAGAAATAATCGATAAGGGTGGATACATTTTTTTTGCTCTTTATGATACTGAAGTCGTTGGTACTATGGCTCTAATTCACAGTGAAAAAAATATATATGAATTAAATAAAATGGCTGTAAAAAAAGATTTAAGAGGAAATGGAATAGGTCATCAATTATTACAATTTATAATTGATTATTCTGTAAATAATAATTTTGAATCAGTAATACTTTACTCCAACACAGTTTTAAAAAATTCAATTCACCTTTATAATAAATTTGGATTTAAAGAAATAGATAATCCAGATGCACCCTACAAAAGGAGTGATATAAAGATGGAATTAAAATTATCTAACCTTAGAAAATAATTTTTCTTTCCAGTTTGTCCATGAATACTTCCTTGCAAATAAAGCAAGAAGAATAGGGAAAACAATAAAAGGAGTAATCCAATCAGTAATACCAAGACTTGGCTCAGAGATATCAATTAAAATTGATTCTGTTTGAAATACAGTCCAATCTGCTGTTATAAGTAATGCGGCTATAAGATTATTAGCAGCATGAAAACCTAAAGCAAGTTCAAGACCATCATCCATAAGTGTCAT
Organism: Flavobacteriaceae bacterium; assembly: GCA_016780245.1. Taxonomy (GTDB): domain Bacteria; phylum Bacteroidota; class Bacteroidia; order Flavobacteriales; family Flavobacteriaceae; genus Marisimplicoccus. Next base: position 52,051 of record JADHME010000001.1, read on the forward strand.
AATTCCTAAAACGAAACCAACTGTTATGTATAGAATTACAAATTCGTATCCAAGTGCTGTAATCTCAGGATTAGCTAGATGTAAAGATCCAAAAACAGTAGATGTCAAGAAAAGTGCCATAAATCTACTATTCAACCAATGACCAAAACCTTGCATTAAATAACCTCGAAAAACAATCTCCTCAACACTAGTTTGAATGGGTATAAACAAAATTGCTATTACTGCTAAGATTAAAAATTCTTTAACTTTAAAATTGAAAACGTAGTTTTCAGGATTAAGAGAATACTCTAAAAAAACAAAGGCAGAAACAACTGTACCCCATAGCATAAAAGAATACAAAACCCTTTCTAAATCAATTTTTTTTCTACTAGATAGAATTGACATAATAGGCAAGTCATGTAGTTTTTTTACAACTAGCCATATGCCTGGTAAAACAAATGCAAAGCTTAAGAGTAGTAAAAATAGTCTAAGATTTGATGGAATTGTTTTAAAAATATCCATAAGGTCAGCATCTGGGCTAGGTAACTCTGAAGGTAAAAAAGGTATCATAGGTAGTTGCCCTATGGTAGAGAATAGTATCAGTATAAATGATCCTAATATATAATACCAAAAATTTTTTAGTTTATATGATTTATCCCAAAGAAACATTATTGAAAATTAGCTAAAATAATCATATAAATGAAGGAGAATAACATATAAAAATAAATAGTATGAATGTTATACTTAATCAAAGACCTACTGTTATAGTGCTTAAATAATCCAGCTATTAAGAAATATGAATATATCATTGTTACAGGGATTAACAAATACAAGAACAAAGATCCTTGAGTTTGATTAAGAATATTATCTGCTATATAGAAAAGAGAGCCTACAACTATGGCTAAGTTAAAAGCGTAAATCCATCTTGATACTTTTTTACCCAAAAGAACAACTAAATGATTTTTACCAACTTTTTTATCTGAAGCATAGTCAGGGTATTGGTTTATAAAAAGAATATTAGTTGTCAATAGACCAATTGGAATTCCCAGTAAAATCAAATTGTAAAATTCATTTGAAAATAACTGAATTGTTTCATTAGAAACGGCAAATCCAGTACCTAATGTTAGTAGAGGTCCAAATGAAAGAAAAATTGAAAGTTCTCCTAAACCATATCTAGAAGAAAGTCTTATTGGTTTAGCAGTATAAAAGTATCCAACAAGTACTCCAATTAAGGCAATTATTGCAGCATAAAATGCATTAAATGTAGATCCAGTATTTACATAACTTGTGTATAAAATTCCAGCAGCAGTAAATAAACCTAAAATAAACATGATATTAGCAAGACTTTTGGTACCCTTCAAAGTTATTAGACCAAGCTCTACTGCCCTACTACCTCCAGATAACTGAGCACCCTGAAGAATTGTTGAGTCCATTCCTGCATTAAAGTATTCCGTGTTAGCCTCATCTGTACCATGTGTAACATCAAAGTAATCATTATACAAGTTTGAAAATAGATGAAAGAATAAAATTCCAAATGTAGTAAGAGTAAGAGATATTGGGCTAAATAGATTATCTCCAATTCCTGCATAATAACATCCAATGGCAAAAACTGGGAATAAAGATGCAGAAGCAAAACCAACTCTAGTTATTGCTACACCTTTTATGATTTTTGTAACAAAACTGATAGGTATATTAACTTCTTCATCAATTACTTCAGTGATTCCACAATATCCTGTTTGTGGATTATTTTTTCCATTACCAAAATTTGGGGTTATTTTAATTTTTGCAGCAAATTTTGAGCCATCTTTTCTTATAAAATTGGTTTTGGTAATATGTTCACCAGTTTGATTTGCATCCTTTAACCAACCTAAAACATTTTGAAGAACTATTTCTCCAGGTGAAAAAATTGAAACTCTTTTAATACCTACTAATTCGTCAGATGGGTAGCCAAACATTTTGACAGCTCTATCATTAATGTTTGTAATTAAACCTTCCATATCGCAAATAATAACACTTTTCATATAAATATTTTTAAAGTGCCAAATTTACATTTTGACTAATTAATATAAAAGTTTTTTCTTAAGTTTTACTTATTAATTGTTAACGTAGTGAGTTTTGCGAACGAAATATCTTTTCCTTCTTTGTTTTTAATTGATATTTTCCAAAGCTGCATTATCCTTCCCATATGAACTGGTTCAGCTTTGGCAACAACTGTTCCTTCACTTATACCCCTAACATGATTAATTGACAATTCAACGCCTCTTAACATCTGGTTCTCTTTTTTCGAAAAAATTGCAGCAGCTGAACTTCCAACTGTTTCTGCTAGTGCAGCAGTAGCTCCACCATGAAGGACACCAGCAGGTTGATGTAGCTTTGGGGTAACTTGCATTTCAGCAACTAAGAAGGTTTCCCCAACATCTGTAAAATTTATATCTAAAGTAGAAACAAGAGTACCCTTACACCTTTCATTAGCTTCTTTAAGAATAAACTTTTTTAATTTATTATCAATCAAAATCTATTCTTCTTTTACTTCTTCAAAATCAACATCCTGTACATCATTACCTTTGGAATCAGTATTTGTGTTTTGACTATTTGAAGCAGGTCCATCTCCAGTTTGACCAGCGCCACTTTCCGCTTGAGCTTTATACATCTCCTCTGATGCATTTTTCCAAGCTTCGTTTATCGCATTCAATGTCTCATCAATTTTTTCTAAATCTTTTGACTCATATGCTTTTTTCAAATCCTCTAGAGCAGACTCAATTGGCTTCTTTTTATCATCAGATAATTTATCACCAAAGTCTTTAAGCTGTTTTTCAGTCTGGAATATCATTTGATCAGCACTGTTAAGTTTATCAACTTCCTCTTTGGTCTTTGAATCAGCTTCAGCATTAGCTTCAGCATCTTTTTTCATTTTTTCAATCTCCTCTTCTGTTAAACCAGAGGAAGCCTCAATTCTAATATCCTGAGATTTATTAGTAGCTTTATCCAGTGCGCTTACATTAATTATTCCATTAGCATCGATATCAAATGTAACCTCTATTTGAGGAACACCTCTTGGTGCAGGTGGAATTCCATCAAGATGGAATCTTCCAATAGTTTTATTGTCTTTAGCCATAGGTCGCTCACCCTGAAGAACATGAATCTCTACAGATGGCTGATTATCAGCAGCGGTAGAGAAAACTTGTGATTTTTTTGTTGGAATCGTTGTATTTGACTCAATAAGCTTGGTCATTACATTACCCATTGTTTCTATTCCAAGTGATAGAGGAGTAACATCTAATAATAATACATCTTCAACATCACCAGAGAGAACACCACCTTGAATTGCAGCTCCTACTGCAACAACTTCATCTGGATTAACTCCTTTTGAAGGTTTTTTACCAAATAATGACTCAACCTCCTTTTGAATAATTGGAATTCTTGTTGAACCTCCAACTAATATCACTTCATCAATATCTTTTTTAGTTAGATTAGCATCTTTTAATGCTTTTTTAACTGGTTCCATAGATCTTTTCACTAATTCATCACATAATTGCTCAAACTTAGCTCTTGTTAGTGTAGTTACTAGATGCTTTGGGCCAGATGAAGTAGCTGTTACATATGGTAAGTTAATTTCTGTTTGTGTGGATGAAGAAAGCTCTATTTTAGCTTTTTCTGCAGCTTCTTTTAGCCTTTGAAGGGCCATAGAATCATCCCTCAAGTCAATCTGCTCGTTTTTCTTAAATTCTTCAGCAAGAAAGTCTATAATAACTTGATCAAAATCGTCTCCTCCAAGATGAGTATCTCCATTAGTAGAAAGCACTTCAAATACTCCGTCACCAAGCTCTAATATTGAAATATCAAATGTTCCTCCTCCTAAATCATAAACTGCAATTTTTTTGTCCTTACCTCCTTTATCCATTCCATAAGCTAGAGCAGCAGCAGTTGGTTCGTTTATAATTCTTTGAACTTTAAGACCTGCAATCTCACCTGCTTCTTTTGTTGCTTGTCTTTGTGAATCATTAAAATATGCAGGTACAGTTACTACAGCTTCTGTAACACTTGATCCTAAATAATCTTCAGCAGTCTTCTTCATTTTCTGAAGAACCATAGCAGACAATTCTTGTGGTGTATACAACCTACCGTCAATATCAACTCTAGGAGTATCGTTATCCCCCTTAACTACTTTATATGCAACAGTTTTAACATCATTAGATGATTCACTGAATTTATTACCCATGAACCTCTTAACTGAAGCAATTGTTTTTTCAGGATTAGTCACTGCTTGTCTTTTTGCAGGATCTCCTACTTTGATTTCACCATCCTCAACGAACGCAATTACAGATGGTGTTGTTCTTTTTCCTTCAGCATTAGGTATAACAACCGGTTCACTTCCTTCCATAACAGAAACACACGAGTTTGTGGTTCCTAAATCTATTCCAATAATTTTACTCATAATCTTTAATTTAACTAACTGATGACAACCATTATGCCAATTCAAATAATATGACATTATGTCATATTAATAGTAAATATATTTATGCTATTTTTGTGAAAAATCATATAATGACCAATAACTCAAATCAATCAAGAGTAACAATTAAGATTCTTAATCAGATGAAAAACAAATCTGAGAAAATTTCAATGCTTACTGCTTATGATTTCAGTTTTGCAAAAATAATTGACGAAGCAGGCATTGATATTATTTTAGTTGGTGATTCTGCATCAAATGTCATGGCTGGTCACGAGACTACACTTCCAATTACTCTTGATCAAATGATATATCATGCAAGTTCAGTAGTAAGGGCAGTCAATAGAGCCTTAGTTATTGTCGACCTACCTTTTGGAACCTATCAAGCTGATTCTAAAGAGGCATTAAAATCTGCTATCAGAATAATGAAGGAATCAGGAGCTCATGCTGTTAAATTAGAAGGAGGGTATCAAGCTAAAGAGTCAATAGAAAGAATTATCCAAGCAGGAATTCCAGTAATGGGTCATTTAGGTTTAACCCCTCAATCCATATATAAATTTGGGACATATGAAGTTAGAGCAAAAGATAAGCAAGAGGCTGATACATTATTAAATGATGCATTAATGCTTGAAGAGATTGGCTGTTTCTCTGTTCTGTTAGAAAAAATACCAAATACACTTTCAAAAGAAGTTTCCTCAAAATTAACAGTTCCAATCATCGGAATTGGAGCAGGAAGTCATGTGGATGGACAGGTTCTTGTACTACAAGATATGCTTGGAATGAATAAAGACTTCAGTCCAAGATTCTTAAGAAGATATCTTGATCTAAACTCATTAGTTGGCAATGCTGTAAAAAAATACTCTACTGATATTAAATGCGGAGATTTTCCTAATGAAGAAGAGCAGTACTGATTTGAAACTTAAAAAATCTGAAATACTCTTTGAAGATAATCATTTGATAATCATCAATAAAAAACCTGGAATACTTGTTCAAGGTGATATTACTGGAGATATTTCATTAATTGAAATTACTAAAGAATACTTAAAAAATAAGTATAATAAAAAAGGAAATGTTTTTTTAGGTTTAGTAAATAGAATTGATAGACCTACCTCAGGAATAGTAATTTTCGCAAAGACCAGTAAAGCATTATCTAGAATGAATGAAATACTTAGAAATCGAGAAATACAAAAAATCTATTGGCTAATTATTTCAAATAAATTTGCTTCAAATAATGGTAAAATAGAAGGCTGGTTTAGAAAGAATTCAAAACAGAATAAATCTTATTTTTTTGAATCTCAGGTAACTAACTCAAAATTTGGAAGCTTATCCTATAAGAAACTTAAGACACTAGATAATTATTGTTTAGTAGAAGTTGAACTTATAACTGGAAGACATCATCAAATTAGATGCAGTTTTTCAGAATTAGGATACCCAATTCAAGGAGATTTAAAGTATGGTTCAAGAAGATCAAACAAAGACGGTGGTATTTATCTTCACTCAAAGAGGGTAGAGTTTGTTCATCCTGTTTCCAAAAATAAAATATTTTTAAAAGCAGATACTCCTAGGACAGGACTGTGGTCTGCTTCTCCTTCCTATTAATCAAAATAGCTTTTTCTTTTATAATGTTTTGTAAAGGTTTTCTGTCTATTTTACTTTCTAACCATGAAATAATATCTAGGTAAAGAAAAGCTCTTTTTTCATATGGATCATCTTCATATTTTTTTAGTTCATTATAAAGATTTCTTAGGAAACCTTTTATTTCTCCTGGGTAAATATTCTCCAATCCATTCAGATACTTTAAAATTGTTTTTTGAACTTCATGTAAATCATTAAGCTTATCCAAATAACTATATGTTTCCTTTATAATTTTATCCAAATTAAAATCGAGTCCTGCCTCCCAATGAGCTATAAGATTTAGAATTCTAGTAAAACATTGAAGGTCTTCCCTCAATTTTATATTTTTATTTCTGATTATTAAACTGGTATATTTAATACATTTATCAAACTCATCAACTGTAAAATACATACAAGCAATTTTATAATATAGAAGCATAATGTGATGGTGATCAATGAAATTTTTATTTTTTTCAATACCATCTAGGACCTCAGGAATAATTTTTATTGACTCTTTAAATGTTCCCTCTAGAACATGAAGGTTGAAGAGATTGTTATATTTATATAAAAAAATTAATGCATTTAAATTCTGATTAACAGGAAATGATTCATCCTCAACAACTTCTATCATATCATCCAAACGGTTTTTAAATTTAGATGGGTATTTTATTAGAGATAATGCCTCAAGTAAAAAATTATAACCTTTCAAATAGTAAACTGGATGAATTTTTATCATCTCAGGCTTGTTGTTAAATGTATCGATCCATTTTGATGCATATTTATAACTTGAAAGGAAATCTTGAGCCAAGAGACTATACCATACCCATGATTGATAATAAATTATTTTTTCTCTAAATCCTAAGTTTTCAGGGTTATAGTACTTAATTTTTTCATCAAATATTGTTTTAATCTCTTTTGATTCATAGTCACTTTTTGCATATCCTGCTTTAATAAGCTTTTCATATAGTTGAAGAGAGATATTTGATAATGAACTTGAAACATCATTAAGCTGTTTTAGATGGTTTGTCTGATTAATTAATTCATCTGTTCTGTTAGTAAGACTTCTTGTTACATATAAAGATTCAATTAATTTTTCAAACTCTACAATTTCATATGCAGAAGTATTTTCATCATATTTTAATGCATATGACTTCACTTTATCAAGAATCTTTAAACTTTGCTTATAAAGTCCCTTTTGATATAAAATAGTTGCAAAATCAATCTGACCTCTAATATGAAGCTTAACATTTTTATGCTGTGGATTTAACCTAAGACTAATTAATATTTGTTTATACAGATGTGCTTTAAGATTTGAAAGCTGTTGCTTTGTAACTATATTACTGTCAACGATCTTCTTTTCATCATATTTTCTCATCTTATCCAGAAGGTTGAATAAGTTTAAAAACTTTGAATCTACATTAGAACCCATTCTTCCAACATAAAGTTTAAATTGTCTTTTCTCAGACTTTGTTAAGGATTTTATAAGCACAAAAAGATTATCTTTGATATCAGTAGTCATTGTATATATATATTATTTATATTATTGATTATCAATATTTTAAATATTAATTAATGTTTTCGGATATTGTAAAATTAATATACTTTTTTTTAACTATCACCATTTAAGTAATAATTTAGTAAGTAATGAAAAATCAGGTTCAAATTTTTGATACAACTTTAAGAGATGGAGAACAGGTTCCGGGTTGTAAACTTGATACCAAAAGTAAATTAATTTTAGCAGAGAAAATTGATCATCTTGGGGTTGATATAATTGAAGCAGGCTTTCCAATTTCAAGTCCTGGAGACTTTAAATCAGTTGTTGAAATCTCCAAGATTATAAAAAACGCATCAGTATGTGCTTTAAGTAGAGCTAACGAAAAAGATATTGATGTTGCAGCTGAGTCATTAAAAAATGCAAAAAAACCAAGAATTCATACCGGTATAGGTACATCTGAAGTTCATATTAAATATAAATTCAACTCAAATAAAGACTCAATAATTGAAATAGCAAAAAAATCAGTTGCTCATGCAAGAAAGTATGTGGACGATGTTGAATTTTATGCCGAAGATGCTGGTAGAACAGATAACGAATTTCTTGCAAAAGTATGTGAAGAAGTTATTAAGTCTGGAGCTACTGTTTTAAACATACCAGATACAACTGGCTATTGCTTACCTATTGAATATGGAGATAAAATTAAGTTTTTAATGAATAATGTTAAAGGTATTGAAAATGTTACAGTTTCATGTCACTGTCACAACGACCTTGGGCTAGCAACCGCTAACTCTATATATGGAGTTATTAATGGTGCAAGACAAATTGAGTGTACAGTTAATGGTATTGGAGAGAGAGCAGGAAACACATCTTTGGAAGAAGTTGTTATGATTTTAAGACAGCATACTGATTTAAACCTAGATACTAATATTAATTCTAAACTTCTTAATGAAACTAGCCAAAAAGTATCTGAACTTATGGGAATGCCTGTTCAACCAAATAAGGCTATAGTTGGATCCAATGCATTTGCTCATAGCTCTGGTATTCATCAAGATGGTGTTATTAAGAAAAGAGAAACTTATGAAATTATTGATCCACTTGATGTTGGTGTTGATAAATCATCAATTGTACTGACGGCTAGGAGCGGTAGAGCTGCACTGGCATTTAGAATGAAGCAATATGGAGTTAATCTTACAAAAAAAGAACTTGATGATGTTTATAATGAGTTCTTAATAGTAGCTGACAGAAAGAAAGAAGTAACAGACATAGATTTTCCTGAAATTCTTCAGAATAAAAATATTAGTTATGGCTAAAACACTATTTGACAAAGTTTGGGATTCGCATGTAATTGAAAAAATAAAAGATGGCCCAGATGTTCTTTTTATTGATAGACACTTCATTCATGAAGTTACAAGTCCAGTAGCATTTGTTGGGCTTAATAACAGGGGTCTTAAAGTAATGTTTCCTGATAAAACTTTTGCCACTGCTGACCATAATACACCAACTATAAATCAACATCTACCAATTAAGGATAAACTATCAGCAATACAGGTGAAAACCCTAGAAAAAAACTGTATTGAGCATGGTATTGATTTTTGGGGACTTGGTCATAATAAGAATGGTATTGTTCATGTTATTGGTCCAGAAAATGGTATCACTCAGCCAGGACTTACAATTGTATGTGGAGATTCTCATACATCTACTCATGGTGCATTCGGAGCTATTGCATTTGGTATAGGAACATCTGAAGTAGAAATGGTTCTTGCATGTCAGTCTATAATGCAACAAAAGCCTCTAAAGATGAGGATAAACATTGATGGATCTCTTAATTCTCATGTTACACCAAAGGATGTTGCTATATATATTATCTCAAGACTTTCTTCCTCTGGCGCAACTGGATATTTTGTCGAATATTCAGGAGAAGTTTTTAAGAATATGAGTATGGAAGGTAGAATGACTGTCTGTAATCTTAGTATTGAAATGGGTGCAAGAGGTGGAATGATTGCCCCAGATGAGATAACATTTGAATACATAAAAGGTAGAGAATATGCCCCTAAAGGAGAAGTATGGGAGAATGCTCTATCCTATTGGAAATCACTAAAGACTGATAATGATGCAATTTTTGATAAAGAATTTAACTTTAATGCAAGTGATATTGAACCTATGATTACTTATGGCACTAACCCAGGTATGGCTATTCCCATTTCCAAATCAATTCCAGGTTCCGGTTCAGACTCGGAATCATCATATCAAAAGGCACTCGACTATATGGAGTTTAAGGAAGGTGAAATGATGATTGGAAAAAAAATTGACTATGTCTTCCTTGGAAGCTGCACAAATGGGAGAATTGAAGACTTTAGAACATTTGCTAGCTTAATAAAAGGCAGGAGAAAATCTGATGATGTTGATGCTTGGCTTGTACCTGGATCACATAAAGTATTAAAAAGTATAAAAGATGAAGGAATACTAGATATCCTAACAGATTCTGGTTTTAAATTGAGAGAACCTGGTTGCTCTGCATGTCTGGCAATGAATGATGACAAAATACCCAAAGGAAAATATGCAGTAAGTACCACAAATAGAAATTTTGAAGGAAGACAAGGACCTGGTGCTAGAACTTTACTTGCAAGTCCTTTGGTCGCTGCTGCTACTGCTATTACTGGAAAGATAACTGATCCAAGAGAAATTATTTAAAATGGCTTACGATAAATTTAACATTCTAAACAGCTCAGCTGTTCCACTTAATATTGATAATGTAGATACAGATCAAATTATCCCAGCAAGATTTTTGAAAGCAACTGAAAGAAAAGGATTTGGTGAGAATCTTTTTAAAGATTGGAGATATAACTCAGATGGCACTGCTATTGATTCATTTCCTTTAAACAATAAAATCTACAATGGAAAGATACTTGTTGCTGGTAAAAATTTTGGATGCGGATCTTCAAGAGAGCATGCTGTTTGGGCAATATATGATTACGGCTTCAGAGCTGTTGTATCAAGTTTTTTTGCTGATATATTTAAAAATAACTGTTTAAATATTGGTGTTCTACCTATTCAAGTTTCTGAGGAATTTTTAATAGATATTTTTTCTCAAGTTAATACAAATCCAAAAAGTAATTTTGAGGTAAACCTAGAAATTCAAGAATTTAAGATTATTGAAACTGGAAAGTCTGAAAAATTTAATATTAGCTCTTACAAAAAAAGTAACATGTCAAATGGTTTTGATGATATAGATTACCTTATAAATAAAAAGCAAGAAATATCTAAATTTGCCAATAATTCTCCATACTAATGTCCAAACATATTGAAATAATGGATACTACTCTGAGGGATGGAGAACAGACCTCAGGAGTATCATATTCACCTAAAGAAAAACTTACAATAGCTAAGCTTTTGTTGGATGATCTTAAAATAGATCGAATAGAAGTCGCCTCTGCAAGGGTATCTGAGGGAGAACTTAATTCAGTTAAGGAAATATCTAGCTGGGCAGAAAAAAATAGCAGAATAGATAGTATTGAAGTTTTAACATTTATAGATGAAGGAAAATCTATACAATGGCTATTAGACTCAGGATGTAAAGTTCAAAATCTTTTAACTAAAGGTTCCTTAAATCATTTAAAGCACCAATTAAAGAAAACCCCTGATCAACATTTTAATGACATATCAAAAACTATTGATATTGCGGAAAAAAATTCAATAACCACTAACATTTATCTTGAAGATTGGAGTAATGGAATGAAAAATAGTAAAGATTATGTTATAGATTATTTTAATTTTTTAAAAACAAAAAACATCAAAAGAGTCTTACTTCCTGATACCCTAGGAATTTTAACTCATTTTGAAACTTATGAATTCATAAATGAAGTAAGAAATAAATATCCAAATTTTCATATAGACTTTCATGGACATAATGACTATGATTTAAGTGTTGGAAACTCATTAGAAGCTATTAGAGCTGGTTGCGATGGTCTTCACCTTACAATAAATGGAATGGGAGAAAGGGCTGGTAATACTCCCCTGTCAAGCGCTGTTGCAGCAATTAGAGACTTCTTACCAGAATACAAAATAAATGTTGAAGAAAAGAATCTGTTTAAAGCAAGCAAATTAATTTCAACATTTTCTGGACAAAGTGTATCATCTAATAAACCAATAGTTGGTGAAAATGTATTTACGCAAACAGCTGGTGTTCACGCAGATGGTGATAATAAAAAAGATTTATACTTCAACAACTTGAATCCAAGTAGATTTGGCAGGAAAAGAAAATATGCTCTTGGAAAGACTTCTGGAAAAGCTAATATTAAAAAGAACCTAGATGAATTAGGAATTAATCTAAATGATGATGAGCTTAGCGTTGTAACATCTAAAGTGATTGAATTAGGAGATAAAAAAGAGAAGGTTACAATTGAAGATCTTCCTTATATTATTAGTGATGTTCTTGAATATCCAACAAAAAAGAAAGACATAATAATTGAATCTTATGTTTTAACTCATGCAAAGACTCTTAGACCATCTGCTTCTCTTTCATTAATTATTAATGATGAACTTTATCAAGAAAACTGTACAGGTGATGGCCAATTTGATGCATTTATGAATGCATTAAAAAAAATATACTCTAAAAGGAAAAAGATACTTCCAAAATTAATTGATTATGCTGTTCGTATCCCCCCAGGTAGTGATTCAGATGCATTTTGTGAAACCACTATTACTTGGGATACTGGATCAAAAAAATTTAAAACAAGAGGACTTGATACAGATCAAACAGTGTCTGCCATCAAAGCAACAGAGAAAATGTTAAATACTGAATAATTATGATTTTAAAAATAGCTGTATTATCTGGAGATGGAATTGGACCTGAAGTTACTGAACAATCTATTAAAGTACTTAAATCTTTAGGTAAAAAATTTAATCATAAAATTGAATTAGAAAGTGGATTAGTTGGAGCAGTTGCAATTGATAAATACAATGATCCCTATCCAGATGAAACTCATCAAGTATGTCTAAATTCAGATGCAATTCTTTTTGGTGCGATTGGGGATCCTAAATATGATAATAATCCAAAAGCTAAGGTAAGACCTGAACAAGGTTTACTCAAAATGAGAAAGAAACTAGGACTATATGCAAACCTCCGCCCTACGAAGGTCTTTGAATCCTTATTAGAGATGTCACCAATTAAAGAAGAAAGAATATCTGGAACTGATATCCTTTTTGTAAGAGAATTAACCGGAGGTATTTACTTTGGAGAAAGAGGTAGAAGGGATAATGATAATTTTGCATTTGACACATGTGAATATAATAGAGATGAAATTATTAGAATTGCAAAAATAGGATTTGAGTATGCACAGAGAAGATCAAGTAAGTTATGTTGTGTTGATAAAGCAAATGTTCTTGAAACATCAAGACTATGGAGAGAAACAGTTCAAAGTATGGAAAAAAACTATCCAAATATAGAGGTCTCATATGAATTTGTAGATGCTGTTGCTATGAGATTAGTTCAATGGCCAAATTCGTATGATGTATTGATTACTTCAAATCTTTTTGGTGATATTTTAACAGATGAAGCTTCAGTCATTTCTGGTTCAATGGGGCTTATGCCATCTGCCTCAGTTGGTTCTGAAAACGCTCTATATGAGCCAATTCATGGCTCTTACCCAGAAGCAGCAGGAAAAAATATTGCTAATCCTATCGCTTCAATTTTATCTCTTTCAATGATGCTAGATCATTCATTTAATTTGAAAAAAGAATCAGAAATAATCAATAATGCAGTTGAAGAATCTCTTAAAAATAAATATGTAACTCCTGACCTGAGCTCAGATGAAAAAACATTCTCAACAGATCAAGTTGGTGACTATATAGTAAATTTTATTGAAAAAAATTAGAGTATATAGTCTGTAGAAATAAAATTAGAGTCATTGGAGTCTAAAAGTTTTTTTAGTATCCTGTTATTATGAATATTATCCTTTGAAGCTACAAAAGTTCTTATAGAGAATGCTCTTAATGCATCATGAACACTTAAAGTACTTACAGCAGAATTTTTTCTACCTGTAAAAGGATAGATATCTGGACCTCTTTGACATGAGCTATTAAGATTAACCCTACACACAAGGTTTGCAAGAGTATCAATAAGTGGCCCTAGTTGTTTTGTATCACTTCCAAAAAGACTTACTTGTTGACCGTATTCTGAATTTGCCATATCATCAAGAGGTTCATCTATATCCTTAAATGAAATTACAGGAATTACAGGTCCAAACTGTTCTTCTTCATATACTCTCATATTTTGGTTTACAGGATATAATATTGCGGGAAAACAATAGTTTTCAGTGACTTGTCCTCCTTTTTTATTAACTATTGATGCGCCTTTAGAGACAGCGTCATCAATTAAATCTCTTATATATTTTGGTTTGGATGGTTCAGGCAAGGGTGTTAAAAAAGAATCCTCTTCCCATGGCATTCCAAATTTTAAACTGTCAACCGCTTGTGCGAACTTCTTATTAAATTCATGTACTATTGATTCATGAACATATAAAACTTTAAGTGCAGTACATCTTTGACCATTATATGACAGACAACCTGAAATACATTCTTGAATAGTTAAGTCAAGGTCAGCGTCAGGCAGTATAATCCCCGGATTTTTTGCTTCTAGTCCTAAAACGAGTCTAAGCCTATTTTTATTAGGATGCTGATCTTGAAGTGCAACTGCAGATGAACTATGTCCAATTAGTGCAAGAACATCAACATAACCTGTTTGCATTATAGGAGGACATATTTTTCTTCCTCTTCCAAAGAGAATATTAACAACCCCAGGAGGAAAACATTCCTTAAAGGCATTTAATAAAGGAGCGATTAAAAGCACTCCATGCTTTGCAGGTTTAAAAATAGTTGTATTACCCATTAAAATAGCTGGTATTAGCAAACAAAAAGTTTCGTTCAATGGATAATTATATGGACCTAAGCATAAAACAACACCTAAAGGACCCCTTCTAATATGTGCGTGAATACCTGAATCTTTCTCAAATCTTGCAGAAGATCTATCAATCTTTTTGTATTCATTAATTGTATCGTAAATATAGTCTACTGTTCTATCAAACTCTTTTTCAGAGTCTTTTTTGTTTTTTCCTATCTCCCACATTAAGAGGTTAACTACAACATCTCTATGTTCCTGAATCTTATCAGCAAACCTTTTCATACATTTAAGTCTATCTCTAACCTTCATAGTAGGCCATTTACCTTGACCTCTATCAAATGCTTTTTTGGCTGATTCTAGGGCTTCTAATGCTGACTTTGAGTCCATATCTGGTATTGAACCTAGAAGCGTTTGAGAATAAGGTTTGTTAGGGTCAGAGCTTATTGTTGAATAAACTTCTGAAGTATCTCCATCCCATTTTATTAATTTTCCGCCCACAAGATATTCCCTGCAGTTTAATTGATCTACTTTAATAGTTTTTGTTGACATATATTTTAAATTAAAAAACGAAGAGTTTCTGGTTTCTCGTTTAAATACTCTCCAAAGAAACCATTTTCTTTCATCTTTTTTACTAAATCATTTAAATCTTTAGAAAATTTTAACTCAATACCTACGATTGCTGTTCCATTTTCTCTGTTATTTTTTTTGACATATTCAAAGAAGGTAATATCATCATTTTTACCGAGTACATTGTTTACAAATTCTTTAAGTGCACCTGCTCTTTGAGGAAACTTAACAATGAAATAATGTTTAAGGTTTGAATAAAATAATGCCCTCTCTCTTATCTCTGCCATCCTTGTAAAATCATTATTTCCACCACAAATTAATACACCAACATTTTTATCCTTAAACATTTTATTATTTAACTCAAGTGCTGATATTCCTATAGCACCTGCAGGCTCAACCACTATTCCATCTTTGTCATAAAGATCTAGTATAGTTTGACATATTTTACCTTCAGGAACTAATAAAATTTCATCTAAATATTTTTTACAAATATCAAAAGGAATTTTACCAATTTTTTTTATTGAAACCCCATCAACAAAGTTATCAATAGAGTCTAGTTTAATAATTTTTCCATCTTTTAAAGACTTACTCATTGCAGGAGCTCCTTTTGCCTCAACACCAATAATCTTTGTTTTGGGAGACAATTCTTTAAAGACAGTAATTATTCCAGAAATTAAACCTCCTCCTCCTACTGGAACAATCAAATAATCAAAATGCTTATCAACTTGATCTAGAATTTCTAATCCTATAGTTCCTTGACCTTCAATAACATTAACATCATCAAATGCATGAACAAATAAATCTTTATCAGTATTTTGCTTTTGAGCTTCATATTGGGCATCGTCAAAATTGTCTCCGATTAATATAATTTCAACATATTCACCTCCAAAAATTTTAACCCTTTCAATTTTTTGTTTTGGAGTTGTAACAGGCATATAAATTTTTCCATAAATTTTTAGCTTATTGCAAGAATATGCAAAACCCTGAGCATGATTACCAGCACTTGCACAAACTAGTGTTTTATTCTTTAGATAGTCTGAGTCAATAGATCTAATTTTATTAAAAGCACCACGAATTTTAAAAGATCTAACTTGCTGAAGATCTTCACGTTTTAAGTAAATTTTACAATTTAGATCATTTGAAAGTCTCTCATTTATAACTAAGGGAGTTAAAACTGAGACACCTTGAAGATTTTCAGAAGCAATCCTAACTCCTTTTAAATCAGGAAGTTGCATTTCTTAAACAGATTTCATTGAAGTCATGTACTGCCTAAGTTCATCACCAATTATTTCAATTGAGTGGTATCTAATTGTTTCGTTAATCTCAATTAATTTTTTATTATCAACAGAGCTAGAACTCTTACTTATTGAGTCTGAACCAATTATGTCAGTTTCTACTTTATCAAAGAATTTAGAGAGAAGTGGAATTGCATCATTATTAAAAAGATAGCATCCATATTCTGCAGTATCAGAAATAATATTATTCATTTCGTATAATTTTTTTCTGGAAACTAGATTAGCTATAAGCGGAAGTTCATGAAGAGATTCATAGTATGCAGACTCTTCTTTTATACCTGCTTCAACCATTGTTTCAAAGGCTAACTCAACACCAGCCTTAACAAGTGCTATCATTAAAATTCCATTATCAAAATATTCTTGCTCAGAAATTTCATCTGATGTAGGATCTGTCTTCTCAAAATCAGTCTTACTTGTTTCTTCTCTCCAACTTAAAAGTTCTTGATCATCATTCTCCCAATCCTTCATCATAGTCTCGGAGAATTTACCTGATAAGACATTATCCATATGCTTAATAAATAATGGAGATAATATTTCTTTAAGTTCCTCAGATAATTCAAATGCTTTAACTTTTGCAGGGTTTGATAATCTGTCCATCATATTTGTTATACCTCCATGCTTTAAAGCTTCTGTAACAGTCTCCCATCCATATTGAATAAGTTTTGCAGAGTAGCTAGGTTCAATTCCAAGTTCTTTCATTTTATTAAAGCACAGAATTGATCCTGTTTGGAGCATTCCACATAATATTGTCTGCTCACCCATTAAATCAGATTTAACTTCAGCAACAAAAGATGATTCTAAAACTCCTGCTTTATCAGATCCGAGAGATACCGCATATGCTTTAGCTGCATCAAAACCAATTCCATTAATATTATTTTCAGGATGAACAGCAATAAGTGTAGGAACTCCAAAACCTCTTAAGTACTCTTCTCTTACCTCAGATCCTGGAGATTTTGGTGCGACCATAATAACGGTAATATCTTCTCTAACTTTAATACCCTCTTCTACTATGTTAAATCCATGAGAATAAGAAAGAATAGAGTCTTTTTTCATTAATGGCATAAGTTGTTCAACAACTGGAGTATGGTTTTTATCTGGAGTCAAATTTATTACCAGGTCAGAATTTGGTATTATTTCTTCGAAATTACCAACATTAAACTTATTTGTACTTGCATTAACGAACGATTGTCTTATAGAATCAATAGATGACTGCCTGAGAGCATATGAAATATCAAGACCAGAGTCTCTCATATTAAGGCCTTGATGTAAACCTTGGGCTCCACAACCAACAATAGCTATTTTTTTATTCTTGAGAAATTCCACCCCATCACTAAATTCAGATGAGCTCATAAATCTACATTTTCCTAATTGCATTAGTTTCTCTCTAAATGATAGAGTGTTAAAGTAATTTTTCATTGTTTTTATTTTTGGTTTTTAAAAGTATTTAAAATTTCCGAGATTCCCATCTTTTCTTTACTCACAGCTATTCTTCCAGATCTAGTAAATTGAAGAAGGCCAAAAGGCGCAAGATCTTTATAAAGTTTTTCAGTATCTTCTCTAAATCCAGTTTTTTCAATCACAAAAAACTCTGTATTTACTGTAACAATTCTTGCATTAGAATCTTTAATTATATTTTGTATGTGTCTCTCCTCAAATAATGAAGATGACTTCATTTTATATAATGCAGATTCTTGAAATATCGTTTCATCATCTCTGTGGTAAAAAGCTTTTATTACTTCGACCTGTTTCTCAATTTGCTTAATCACCCTTTCTACGCCAGATTTTGTCATTTTAACAACAATAATAAATCTATATACATTCTTTATTTCAGATTCTGATGTTGTAAAACTCTCAATATTTATGTGTCTTTTTAGAAAAATTGCTGAAATTCTATGAAGAAGACCAACGTTATTTTCAGTGTAAACAGATACGGTGTAATTTTTTCTTTTTTCCATTTTAATCTAGCCTAATATCTGAAACAGAAGCTCCAGAGGGAATCATTGGGAATACATTATCTTCTTTTTCCACACAAACTTCAAGAACATATGGTTTTTTTGACTTAATCATTCTCTCAACAGCAGGCTTTAAGTCTTTTCTATTCTTTACTCTTTCAGAATCAATATAATAACCCTTAGCAATTGTAACAAAGTCAGGATTTATCATTTCAGTTGAGGCATATCTTTTATCAAAGAACAATTGTTGCCATTGTCTAACCATTCCAAGAAAATCATTATTCAAAATAACAATCTTAACAGGAATTTGAAGTTGAAAAATTGTTCCAAGCTCTTGAATGGTCATTTGATAACCACCATCACCAATTACTGCAACAACCTCTCTTTCCAATGCTCCCATTTTAGCTCCCATCGCAGCAGGAAGTGCAAATCCCATAGTTCCAAGGCCTCCAGATGTAATATTACTCTTTGATTTTATAAAATTTGCATATCTACATGCAACCATTTGATGCTGTCCAACATCTGTGACTATAATCGCATCACCGTTAGTAAATTCATTTATGGCAATAATTGACTCTCCCATTGTTAGTCCTTTTTTATTTGGACTTAAATCTGATTTAATTACTTTATCAAACTCAATTTTCATTAAATCATCAAATTTTGAAATCCATTTTTTATGGGATCTTTTATCTATTTTATTGGTAATCATTTGAAGAGATTCTTTACAGTTACCAATTACCGGAACATCAACCTTTATATTCTTATCAACCTCTGCAGGATCAATTTCAAGATGTATAACTTTAGCTTGAGATGCATATTTACTGGGGTCACCAGTAACACGATCATCAAATCTCATCCCAACAGCAATTAAAAGATCACACTTATTAGTCAGAATGTTAGGTCCATAATTTCCATGCATACCTACCATACCAACATTTAACTCATGTGAAGTTGGTAAAGCTGACAAACCAAGAATTGTCCATGCTGCAGGAATCCCACTTTTTTCAACAAAATTTTTAAATTCTTCTTCAGCATTTCCCAGGATTACCCCTTGCCCCCATACAATCAATGGCTTTTTTGCTTGATTAATTAGCTTTACAGCATGATCTATCGAATCATCATTAACTTCAGGATAAGGAATATAGCTTCTAATTCCATTACATTTTTTATAATCATATTCAAAAAGCTCAAATTGCGCATCTTTTGTAATGTCAATCAATACAGGACCTGGTCTACCAGATTTTGCAATATAAAATGCTTTCGCAAAGATTTCAGGTATTTCTGATGCCTTAGTTATTTGATAATTCCATTTTGTAACTGGCATTGAAATCCCAATAATATCAGTTTCTTGAAAAGCATCTGAGCCTAAAAGATGAGAAGGTACTTGACCGGTTATACATACAACAGGTGTTGAATCAATTTGAGCATCTGCAATACCAGTAACAAGATTAGTTGCACCAGGACCAGATGTAGCAATTGCAACCCCTACTCTACCAGAGGATCTTGCATATCCCTGAGCTGCATGAATAGCACCTTGCTCGTGTCTAGCAAGAACATGTTTTAGCTTATCTTGAAATTTATAAAACTCATCGTATACAGGCATTATAGCACCTCCAGGATATCCCCAGACAAGGTCTACTCCCTCATTTAATAAACAATGGATTACAGCTTCAGCACCACTAATTTTTTTATTTTTCATATTAATTATTCATCAGTTACACATCCGTTAGATGCATTAGAAACTGACTTTAAATATTTATACAGAATACCTTTTTTAATTTTTAAATCTGGTTGCTTCCATTTTTCTTTTCTCTCTATAATTTCTTTATCAGAAATATCAACAAAAATCTTATTTTTTTCTGAATCAATAGTTATGATATCACCATTTTCTACTATTGCTATAGTTCCACCTTCAAATGCCTCAGGTACAATGTGACCAACTACAAATCCATGAGTTCCTCCAGAGAATCTTCCATCAGTAATTAAAGCAACTTCTTTCCCTAATCCAGCACCCATTATGGCTGATGTAGGTTTTAACATCTCTGGCATTCCCGGACCTCCCTTAGGCCCTTCGTATCTTATTACTACAACATCTCCCTTTGAGACTTCAGAATTTTTGATAGCTGAAAGACATTCAAACTCGCTATTAAAAACTTTAGCTGGACCTGAAAATATTAAACCTTCTTTACCAGTTATTTTTGCAACACATCCATCTTCAGCTAAATTTCCCTTTAGTATCTGAATATGACCACTATTCTTAATAGGATTTGATATTGGAAAAATTAGATCATTTGAACTTACATCTGGAGACTTAATTTTGGATAAGTTTTCTTCTAATGTATTACCAGTAACAGTTAGACAATCCCCATGAAGCATTTTATTTTCAAGCATATATTTTAATACGTATGGAACACCCCCTATTTTATGTAAATCTTTCATTAGATATTTTCCACTGGGTTTAAGATTAGCTAAATACGGAGTTGAGTCACTTATTTCTTGAAAATAATCAATTGACAAATCTAAATTTGCTGCTCTAGATATTGCTAGAAAATGAAGCACTGCATTAGTTGATCCCCCAAGAACAGTAATCAGTCTTAATGCGTTTTCAAGAGATTTCTTTGTAACAATATCAGAAGGCTTAATATCATTCTCAATTAGATTTTTAATTGATTCACCAATCTCTGAACATTCATTTATTTTTTCTTTGCTTATTGCAGGATTAGATGAGTTGTAAGGAAGCGACATACCTAATGCTTCAATAGCTGAAGCCATAGTATTTGCTGTATACATCCCCCCACATGCCCCAGCTCCCGGACAAGCATTTTTAATTACATTTTTATACTCAGTCTCATCTATTTTTCCTGAAACTTTTTCACCCCATGCTTCAAATGCTGACACAACATCCAGCTCTTTATTATTATAACATCCAGAGTCAATTGTTCCTCCATAAACTAATATGCTTGGTCTATCAAGCCTTAGCATAGCCATTAGGGCTCCAGGCATATTTTTATCACATCCAACAACTGTTATTAACCCATCATATGACATTGCTTGAACCACAGTCTCCATTGAATCTGCAATAATATCCCTAGAAGGAAGGGAATACCTCATTCCAAAAGTTCCCATAGAAATCCCATCACTAACACCAATGGTATTAAAAATTAATCCAACATATTTTGAAGCAGTTATACTATCTTTAATTTTAACTGATAAATCATTAAGATGCATATTACAGGGGTTACCCTCATAACCAGTACTTGCAATTCCAATAAATGGTTTGTCAAAATCTTCATCATTCAAACCAATAGCATGAAGCATAGCTTGTGCAGCTGGTTGGGAATCATCCTTAGTAACTACTCTACTAAATTTATTATACATACACTTAAAACTATTTTAAAATTATCACCCTAGAATGATGTTTTTTAGGACAATTATTTTCTTAAATTATATTCAAAAATAAACATCGACTCTTAATAAACTATATATCAGTATATTATACTATATATTTTAGCATACCCAAATAATAAATTATAATATTGATTTTAAATAATTAGATTTGAAATAATTATGGATCATAAAGATATTGATAAAGTAATTGAATCTCAAGTAAAATTTGTTAAAGACAACTCTAACTCTGTCAGTAATAGGATTCAAATCTTAAACTCATTATTAATATCAATAAAACATAATGAGTCAAGAATTTATGAGGCACTAAAACAAGATCTAAACAAACATGAGTTTGAGTCTTTTTTATCTGAAATACTTCTTGTTAAAAAAGAGATTAAATTATTTGTAAGAAAACTTAGAAGTTGGTCAAAAAAAAAGAGAGTTAGTGGTTCTATTCTAAATTTTCCTTCAGGGAATTATCTGATACCTGAGCCATATGGAAATGTTTTGATTATAACTCCATGGAATTATCCATTTCAACTATCCCTAACACCCTTAATTGGAGCTATTGCTGCAGGAAATGCTGTAATAATAAAACCATCTGAACTAGCTCCAGCAACATCTAGGGTTCTAAAAGAATTGATTGATTCTGTATTCCCCCAAAATTTGGCAACTGTTATTGAGGGAGATGCAGGTATTGCTAAATATTTATTAGATAAGAAATGGGATTATATATTTTTTACTGGTAGCACAAGAATAGGAAAAATTATAGCTGAAAAAGCTGCAAAAAATTTAACTCCAATTACTTTAGAACTTGGAGGAAAAAGCCCATGTATAGTAGATTCAGGAGTAGATATAGACAAGGTTGCTAAAAGAATCGTTTCCGGAAAGTTTGTTAATTGTGGTCAAACATGTATTGCTCCAGATTACATTGTTGTCAATCAACATGTTAAATCTGATCTTATTTCAGCTATTAAAGAGAACATTATAAAGACATTTGGTAATAAACCTATAGAATCTGAAAGCTATGGAAGAATTATCAATACAAACAACCTAATAAGACTTGAAAATATTATTAAAGATCAAGTTATTGAGTTTGGCGGGAAAATCAATATGGATAAACTATATATTGAACCAACAATAATTGTTGATCCTCAAATTGATTCTGAAATAATGAATGAAGAAATTTTTGGACCAATTTTGCCTATTTTGTCATACGATAATGAAAGCGAAATTAAAAATATTCTTGACACAAACCCAACACCTCTTGCATTCTATATTTTTTCTAAAAATCAAATGTTTATTGATAACCTAATAGAAAACAATAAATTTGGTGGCTGTGTTATTAACGATACTTTAATTCATTACATTAATCCAAATCTTCCATTTGGAGGTATTGGTGATAGTGGAATGGGAGCTTATAGGGGTAAATTTAGTTTTAATACTTTCTCACATCAAAAGCCAGTTTTAATAAAAAAAAATATGATAGACATACCTTTTAGATATGGTCCTTATCCAAAATCTTTCAATTTTATAAGAAAAATTCTTGAAAAAATATAAGATGGAGAAGACAGTCACTGATGCGATTGAATTTAGAAGATCTGTAAGAAAATTTGACCCCAAAAAAGATCTTGATATAGATATTGTCAAGAAATGTATTATTAATGCTACTCTAGCACCGACTAGCTCTAACTTACAACTTTGGGAATTTTATCATATAACTGATAAAAATTTATTAGGTAAAATTTCAGAATGTTGTTTTAGTCAACCTGCTGCAAAAACTGCAAAACAAATTGTTGTAACTGTAGTTAGAAAAGATTTGTGGAAAAGTAGAGCAAATGATAATTTAAATTTTTTTAAATCAAAAAAAGATTCACTTTCTGAGAAGCAATTCAATTTGACTAAGAGATATTATAAAAAGGTTATTCCTTTTGTATATAAAGATTTTTTCGGAATTCTTAGTCTATGTAAATACTTGTTTGCCTACATAGTTGGATTTTTTAGAGTTATGTACAGACAACTTAATAGATCTGATTCAAGAATTATTGCACATAAAAGCGCTGCTTTAGCATCTCAAAATTTCATGATAAGTATGGCAGGATTTAGTTATGACACGTGCCCTATGGAGGGATTTGACTCTGTTAAAGTAAAAAGAATCTTAAACCTTAACTCAAAATCAGAAATTAATATGATAATTGGATGTGGTATAAGACTTGAAGAAGGTGTTTATGGAGAAAGGTTTAGAATTCCTTTTGAAAAAGTCTATTATAAAAGATAAGTCTGGATATTATAACTTAGATTCTTCAATAGATTTCTCAAGCCAATTTTGAAAATTTTTATCGGAGGTAAACTGAATTGGTTCTGACAAAATTTTACCAGAAGGGAGCATGGCAACATAGTATGGCTGAGAAGCATTATTAAAATTTATTTGCTGAAAAAGAGACCATCTCCTTCCAATGTTATTTATATATTGAATTCTTCCAGATTTATTAATGTATTTAAATTTCTCAATATCTGAAAGCTTAGTTCTATCATCTACGTATAAGGAAATTATTACATAATTATTATCTAACAACTCGTATATTTTTGGCTTTGACCATACATTTTCCTCCATTCGTCTACAGTTGGCACAAGCCCAACCTGTAAAGTCTAATAATATAATTTTATTATTCTCAATAGCATAATCTTTTCCTTCATCATAACTTTTAAAACAATTTAGCCCAAGAGGACATTCGCTCTGTTTTTCTTCAATAGAATAAAACTCAGGTGGAAGAATACCACTTAAGAGTCTAACATTTTTACTATCATATAATCCACTTAGTAAGTAAATTGAAAACAACAAAAACAACCATCCTGAGATGCTTTTATAATTAAACTTTAACTTACCAAAATAGGATCCAAATAGATAGAGAGACATAGAAAGAAAAATTATAACCCAAATTAGGATAAACGTTTCACGCTTTAAAATACCCCATCCTTCAACTAAATCTGCATTTGAAAGAAATTTAAAAGCTAGAGCTAGTTCAATAAAACCCAGACAAACTTTTAGTTTCTTGAGCCAAACACCTGATTTTGGGATTAGAGATAAGTACTTAGGATAAAAGGCAAGCAAGGTAAAAGGTAAAGCAAGCGCAACTCCAAATCCAAACATACCATATGTAAGCTGTGTTGCCCCAGATTGAGCAGATGATAGTGAACCAGCTAACAAAGATCCTAATATTGGACCTGTACACGAGAATGATACAAGAGCTAGTGTAAGTGACATAAAAAAGATTCCAATAATCCCACCCTTTTCTGATTTCTTCTCTGAACCAGATACAATATTACTAGGGATAACTATATCAAAATATCCAAAAAATGAAATTGCAAAAAAGATGAATACAACAAAGAATGTAAGATTAACATAAACATTGGTAGAAATAGTATTTAGTATATTAGGATTTAAGCTATCAAAAACATGAAATGGAATACTCAATAATATATATATTAAAACTATAAACCCACCGTAAAGAGACGCAGAGATAGCACCACTATACCTAAGTTTAGTTTCGTCAATAAAATAAGATACAGTCAATGGTATCATGGGAAACACACAAGGTGTTAATAATGCTAAAAAACCCGCAATTAAACCAAATATGAAAATTTCAAAATAGTTAGACCTCTCAATAAAGTTAGCAGAATTATAACTTGATTTATCTAAATCAAGTTCAAGTGAATTATACCTTCTAACATCTTCTAGAGTTACATTTTCAGACTCAGTTACAATAATACTATTATCAAGAATTACATTGAAAGTTTCATTTCTAAAAATACATAATTCATCATCACATGATGAGTAGTCAATTTCGACTTTAATTTGATTTAAATCTTCATCTAACAACTTTACAATTTGGTTAAAATTGGCTTCATTTTCATAATAGTATAGGTCCATTTTAAAAACATTATCAAAGCCAACTATATAATCATCCTCATTAAATAATTCGTCTGCTTTGAAGTCTGAAGTATTATTAATGAATGTAAATGAGGTTGGAAGAGCACCTTCATCAGGGGAAAATTGAGAATACAATTTCCAGCCTTCTAATATTGATGCATTAAAAGAAATATTATATTCTGTATCATTGATTTTATTAACATCATATTGCCATTCTACCGGTTCAATATCCTGAGAATTCAAAGAGAAAATTGAGATTAGGCTAAATAATATATTTCTAGTCATTTTTTTTAATTATTAAATCACCTTTTAATTTTGTCATACTATGGGTGTTTGACAAAATAAGTTTACCTGAATCTGAATTAAATATTTTTATAAC
>JADHME010000023.1 GCA_016780245.1 Flavobacteriaceae bacterium
GATCCCAATTTTTTATAGTCTTTGTCTGTAAACCATAGATGATGAGCACAAACCTCAGCTGTTAATTTCTTTTGCTCAACAGGAAGTTTATTTTCAAATAGGTCAAGTTCTTTTTGAGTAGAAATATGGAATACATTTAGCCTTGCTCCGGTTATTTTTGCTAAATCAGTAGCATATTTTGAACTTTTATAACATGCCTCTTCGCTTCTAATCGCAGGATGATATTCCATTGGAACATTTTCACCATAGATTTCTTTAAATTTTTTGGAGTTATTCTTAATTATTTGTTCATCTTCACAATGAGCAGATATTGGTATAGATGTAGATGAAAAAATTTTTTCTATAGAATTTAAATCATCTATTAACATTTTTCCTGTTGATGAGCCAAGAAAAAGTTTTATACCAGCAACTTGAGTAGGATCTATTTTTTTAATTTCATCTAGGTTGTCATTAGTGCCTCCAAACATAAAAGAGAAATTACAGTATGAATCAATTGATGCTATACTTATCTTTTTATTGAACTCCTCAATTGTTGTAGTATTAGGACTTGTATTTGGCATTTCTATATATGAAGTAACACCTCCTGCAATAGCAGCTTTTGATTCAGATGAAATATTTCCTTTATGTGTAAGTCCAGGTTCTCTAAAATGTACTTGATCATCAATCATACCAGGAATAAGAATTAATCCATCAGCATCTATTACTTCAGTATCTGAATCTATTTTTATGTTTTTTGATACCGAGGATATTATTTCACCTTCGATTAATACATCTTCTTCTAATCTATTTCCTTCGGTAATTACAGTTGCATTTTTTATTAATAGTTTACCCATTCTACTTAAAAAAAGAATTAATTTTTAATCTAATAACTCCAAAAATTGCCTCAAGAATTATACTGTGGTTCATTTTTGATTTTCCTAATTTTCTATTCACAAAAATTATTTGATGCTCTTTTAATTTAAATTTTTTTTTCCAAAGTTTAAATTTCATTTCAATTTGAAATGCATATCCATTAAATTTTATTTCACCTATTTCAATTGAACTTAGTGCATTTTTAGTATAACCGACAAAACCTGATGTTGAATCTTTTATTGGCATACCAGTAATTATCCTAACATATAAGTTTGCAGCATATGAAAGAAAGATTCTGGATAAAGGCCAATTAACAACGCTTACACCCTCAATATATCGAGATCCTACAACAACATCATACTTATTTTGAATTAATTGAATTTTAAGGTTTTTAATCTCGTCTGGGTCATGCGACATATCAGCATCCATCTCAAAGATATAAGAGTAGTTGTTTTCTAGTGCCCATTTAAATCCTGCTTTATACGCAGAACCAAGTCCAGATTTTTTATTTCTTTTAATAAGGAATACTCTGTTATTATGAATATTTTTTTGATTTTCGACTATTTCAGAAGTTCCATCAGGAGAATTATCATCTATTACAAGAATATCATTTTTATCCTCTAGATCTATTACTTTCTTGATAACAGATTCAATATTTTCTGCTTCATTGTATGTGGGTATAATAATTAAGCTATCGTATTTCATTATTTATAGCAGTTATTCCATAATTTTGTTTAAAATATGATTCAAAATCAAGACATCACAAGTTTTTTTGTACTATTTGTATTGTTGGTCTTTTCTTTATTTCAAATATTTCAAAGAGTAAAATTAGTTTATTTATTTAGAAGTTTTGGCTATCATTTTCGTAATATTCTATTACCATACAATTCTGATGATCTTGGTGTATCTGGCTCAGGAACATCAGTAATTAATTATTTTCATTATTACTACATATTCTTTTTTTTTCTGATTAACGGTGTAATTATTTCTTATTACGGAGCATGGTATGAAGAAGGAGCCTTTAAGTCAGATAATATGAGTCATAAAACATTTCTCAGTTATTTTCAATTTAATTCACTCATATTAATTACTATTTTAATAAGATTTCTAGTAATCAGATTTGTTTTAGATCTATTTATAAACTCCAAGCTTAAGTTTTTATTTTATAAAAACTTTATTATAAACATTATTATTGCATTATTACTGTTTCTTAATTTTGTAATATATAATTTAAATCCCTCCTACGAAGTCAATTATCTTTATATTACATTTTTAGTATTATTTCTATTACATTTTATTTTTCAAACAAAGAACTATTTAAGTTATTTTGTCAAACTTGAGGTCAAGGAAGTAATGTATTTTATTTTGTATCTTTGTGCCTTCAAACTAGCCCCTTGGATATGGTTATATTCTATAGGTTTATAAAACTAATTAAATATGAGTATTAAAACCGTTCTTATTTCTCAACCTGAGCCTACTAATGAAAACTCACCCTACTCAAAACTAGTTAGAAAGCATAAGATCAAGGTTGATTATAGGCCATTTATTCATGTTGAAGGCTTAACAGCAAAGGAGGTTAGAGCTCAAAAAGTGGATTTCTCAAGATTTCAGAATATTGTTCTTACTAGCAGAAACGCTGTAGATCACTTTTTTAGAATAGCTGAAGATATGCGATTTAAAGTTCCAGATCAGACAAAATATTTTTGTCAATCTGAAGCAGTAGCTTACTATTTGCAAAAATACGTAGTCTACAGAAAACGTAAAATATATTTAGGTAATAATAGTTTTAGAGACCTTGAGGCAACCTTTCTAAAATTTCATAGAGAACAATTTTTAGTCCCAAGTTCTGGTAGTCTTAACCCTGATATAGTGAATACACTTGATTCATTTGAAATTTCATGGGAGAGAGCACAGCTTTTTAAAACTGTAGTTTCAGATTTATCTGATTTAAGTGATGTTTACTATGATGTGCTTGTTTTTTTTAGTCCACTAGGTATCGAATCTTTATTTGAAAATTTTCCTGACTTCAAACAGAATAAAACTCTTATTGCTGTCTATGGAAATACAACTGAAGACGCTGCAATTGGAAAAAATCTTAGAATTGATATAAAGGCACCAACAGAAGCGGCTCCTTCAATGGCAATGGCAATTGAAAAATATATAAAAAGTTAATTTCTTCTACCAAACCTCATCCATATATAAACTAGGTTAGCAATTGATGCTAAAGCAGCCACAACATATGTACCAGCTGCCCAATTGAGGGCTTCTTTAGATTGTACTAGTTCTCTTTGATTTACGATTCTTTTTCTTTCAAGCCAATAAATAGCTCTCTTACTTGCATCAAATTCAACAGGAAGAGTTACTAAACTAAATAATGTTCCTGAAGCAAAACCAAAGATTCCAATGCTTACTGCAGTTTGACCGAGTATAGGAAATGTTTGCATTAATAAAATTCCTGTAACCAAAATATACATTGCAAGATTTGATGTAATACCTACCATTGGGACAAGAATAGACCTCATTCTTAACCACTCATATCCTTTAGCATGTTGAACAGCATGCCCACATTCATGAGCAGCAACAGCAGCAGCTGCAGCATTTCTTTCATTATAAACACTCTGGCTAAGGTTAACAGTCTTCTTTTGAGGGTTATAATGATCTGTTAACTGGCCTTTAACTGAAATTACTTTTACATCATATATACCATGATCACTTAACATTTTTTCAGCGATTTCTTTACCTGAGAGATTTGCTGATAATGTTTGCTGAGAGAATTTTTTAAACTTAGATTTAAGCTTGTTTGAAACGAAAGCACTTAAAATAAAAAACGGTACTAATATTAATAAGTAAGTTGTGTCGTAAAAATACATATGTCTTTTTTTACAAAATTAATCAAACCATCTAGCTGAAAAAAAAATTATCAATTTTTTAACTTAAAAATAATAACAAAAAGCTGGAGAATAGCAGTAACACTATTAGCTATTATAATTGCAAAGCTGCCTATTAAAATTCCATATACTAACCAAAGCAAAACACCAACAAACATTATCAAATACATCGTAAGAGAAACACCTTGAGCTTTTTTTTCTTTATATATTTTAAAAACTTGGGGGATAAATGATGAAGTTGTAAGAATTGCAGCTATAATTCCAATTGATTCATGAAATGGATCTATCATACAACTATATTTATGATTTTACCAGGTACTACAATAACTTTCTTAGGTCTTGTATTGTTTAGGATTGATATTGTTTTCTCATTGGACAATACAATTTTTTCAATTTCATTAACATCTAATTCCAAAGAAAAGTTTATGGTAAATTTTGTTTTACCATTAAAAGAAACTGGATAATTCTTTTCAGATTCAATTAAGTATTTTTTGTCAAATTCAGGGTATTTTGCATCAATTATTGATTTTGTATTTCCAATTTGACTCCAAAGTTCCTCAGAAAAATGAGGAGCAAAAGGAGAAATTAAAACAAGTAATTGCTCAAGTATTAACCTGTTGTTACATTTTAATGCACTAAGTTCATTTACACAAATCATAAATGAACTTATACATGTATTTAGACTGAGTTTTTCAATGTCTTCAGTAATCTTTTTAATTGTTTTATGTAGTGATTTTAAAGATTCTTTAGAAGGCATATCTTCAGTTAGAGTTAATTTGTCATCTTCAAAGAAAAGATTCCAAAACTTTTTCAAAAAAGAATAAACTCCATTAATACCTCTTGTATCCCAGGGTTTAGACTGTTCAATTGGTCCTAAGAACATTTCATACATCCTTAATGTGTCTGCTCCATATTGATCACATATTTCATCAGGATTAACGACATTAAACTTGGATTTGGACATTTTTTCTTGCTCTCTAATACATTTAAATCTTCCATTATCATAATTGAAAGAAGCATTATTAAAATCTTTATCTTCTTTTTTTAAACCATTTATGTCAACATTGTCTTCCCCATTTACATATTTTATATCTATCCTAACTTTATCAACATCTATATTATTTATTAAATTCTTTGAAAAATATTCTGAAGTACCTGACTTGCGATAAATAAATGCAGAGTTTCCAAGAATCATTCCTTGGTTAACAAGCCTTTTAGCATACTCATCTTTTTGGAGAAAATCTAGATCAAATAAAAATTTTTGATAAAATCTTGAATAAAGTAAATGTCCAGTAGCATGTTCACTTCCTCCAAAATAAACATCAACATCAGACCAATAAGATTGAGAAGCATCAGAAATGAATTCATTATTGTTTTTAGGGTCCATATACCTATAGAAATACCATGAACTTCCTGCCCAACCAGGCATAGTATTAAGTTCAATTGGAAAAACATTTACATTATCAATCTTACTATTAAGAGTTACTTTCTTATTTTTTTCATCCCATGCCCATTCATTAGAATTACCTAGTGGCGAATCACCATTTTTTGTTGGTAAAAAATTATCTACTTCAGGAAGGTTTAATGGAAGATAGGTTTCTTCAATATTTTTTGGTATATCATTCTTATAATAAATAGGAATGGGCTCACCCCAATATCTCTGCCTACTAAAAATAGCATCTCTTAATTTGTATTGTATTTTTGATTTTCCAATTTTTTTATCTTCAATTTTACTAATTATAATCTCTAATGAAGTTTCATAATCATGACCATTAAGAAATTCAGAGTTGATTAATTTAAATCCTGTCTTTTCAGAAAAAGCAGATTTTGTAATATCAATCTGGTTAAAAATATTTGGAATATCTATTTTAAACTTTTTTGCAAAGTCAAAATCTCTTTGATCACCAGCCGGAACCCCCATTACTGCTCCAGTTCCATAACTTGCCAGCACATAGTCCGAAATCCATATTGGAATTTTCTTACCAGAAAATGGATGGATTGCATAAGATCCAGTAAATACACCTGATACAGTTTTAACATCTGATAGTCTATCTCTTTCAGACTTTACTGACACCTGTTTTACATAATTTTCTATTTCATTTGTATTTTTTGAGGATGAGATATCGTGTAAGTCTTTATACTCAGGTGCCACAGTTAAAAAAGAAACTCCAAAAATAGTGTCAGGTCTAGTTGTAAAAACTTCAATTTTTTTATCTGAGTTTTCAACTTGGAATTTTAATGAAACACCTTTTGATTTTCCAATCCAGTTTCTTTGCATCTCTTTTAATGGTTCTGGCCAGTCAATTTTATTTAAATCTTCTAAAAGTCTATCTGAATATTTACTTATTCTTAGACACCAATGTTTAACTTTTCTTTTTGTAACAGGATATCCACCTCTTTCACTTACTCCATTAATAATCTCATCATTAGCCAGCACAGTTCCCAATTTCTCACACCAATTAACTTCTCCATCAGTAATATAGGCTAACCTAAAATTCATCAAAATATCTGATTTAATTTTATCATTAAAATTTTTCCATTCTTTATTTGAAAATGAATAGTCTAGTTTTTCTAACTCATTTTTATATAAATCATCACCATCTTTTTCAAAGGAACTAATCAATTCATTAATGTGCTTTGCCTTATTTTCAATCTTACAATAGAAGGAATTAAACATTAATGTAAAGATCCATTGTGTCCATTTATAGTAATCAGGATCAGAAGTTCTTATTTCTCTTGACCAATCAAATGAAAAACCAATTCTATCGAGCTGCCTTCTATACATATCAATATTTTCTTGGGTTGTTTTTTTAGGATGCTGGCCAGTTTTTATTGCATATTGTTCTGCTGGCAAACCAAATGAATCATAGCCTTGAGGATGAAGAACATTAAAACCTTTATGTCTCTTATATCTTGAAAAAATATCACTAGCAATATATCCGAGAGGATGTCCTACATGTAGACCAGCCCCAGAAGGATAAGGGAACATGTCTAAAATATAGTATTTTGGTTTATCAGAAATACTTACTTGAAAAGTTTTATTATCCCTCCAGTATTTCTGCCATTTTTTTTCTATTTCTAGAAAATTGTATTTCACTGAAAATATTTTTTACAAAGGAAGAACTTATTTAAATAACATAAAAATTAATTTATTAATTGTTTAGTACTTTTATAATACTTAAAAATGGACTTTAAAAATTCTTATCAAAGAAAAAAGGCGACAAGTAATCTAATATCATTATTTGTTATTAATACCATCGTATTGTTTTTTCTATCAATAGCATTATTTACTTACCTAAAGTCATCTTCAATAGAAAACTATTTTAAGGAAAATGTAACAGTTAATATTTATCTAAAAAATTCATCTAGAGATAATGATGTAAAGCAAATTAATAAGTTTTTAAATTTAAATGAGAAAGTAAAATCCATTGAATTTATATCAAAAGAAGATGCAGCGGAATTATTTACCAATGAAATTGGTGAAGAATTTGTTGGTTTTTTAGGTTATAATCCACTTCTAGATCTAATTTCAGTGAGGCTTTTTGGAGATAAAATCGATATATATAATATTGAAGAATTTATAGATAGCATTGATAATTTTGAATTTATTGAAGAAATTGAATATGATAAACCATTAGTTGAATCTTTAGTAAATAATTTTGAGAGAATTGGAGTATTGATTATCATAATAAGTATTTTATTTTTTATTACAAGCTTTATTTTAATTAATAATTCTATTAAGATTTCAATATATTCCAAGAGAGATACAATAAAAACAATGCAACTTGTTGGAGCTACTAAAAGTTTTATTAGAAGACCTTTTATTGCAAGTTATGTTAGGATAGGGTTTTACTCATCGATCGTCTCACTTATATTACTATTTACTTCATTGTTTCAGGCTAGTTTTGAATTAGATGAAGTTGATTTTTTTTCAAATACTAAAGACATTATAATTTTAGTTTCATTCATAATTTTATTTGGAATATTTACGTCATATATTAGCTCTTACTTTATGACTCATAAATATCTTAAATTAAAAATATCAAGATAGCATTGATGAAAAGAAAAGATTTTTTATTTGATAAGAATAGATATCGTATACTTATTTTATCACTATTAATTATTGGTATAGGTTTTCTTCTTATGTCAGGAGGAGCATCAGATGATCCCGAAATATTTAGTGATGAAATTTATAATTTTAGAAGGATTAGACTTGCACCCCTAATTGTAATTACTGGTTTTACTCTTTGCATTTTTACAATTCTTAAAAAATCTAAAAATTAATATAGAATGTTAAATGACTTCCTAGAGTCTGTAACACAAGATGATATAACAAATGGTAAGATAGTTTTAATTGACAAACCAATTGAATGGACCTCATTTGATGTTGTTAAATATATTCGCAAGAGCTTACAAACAAGACTAAAAGTCAAAAAAATAAAGGTTGGACATGCTGGTACACTTGACCCTCTTGCTACTGGACTGTTAATTATATGTATTGGAAAAGAGACAAAAAATATCTCTAAATATCAAGACCTGTCAAAAAAATATACTGGTATAATTAAATTGGGTGAAACAACTCCTTCATATGACAGAGAAACAGAAATAAATGGAACTTACAATTATAATCATGTTGATGAAAATAAAGTTTTAAAAATTTCAAAAACTTTCATAGGCAGACAGAAACAATTCCCACCAATTTATTCTGCTCTAAAAAAAGATGGTAAAAGAATGTACAAATATGCTAGAGAAAAAATTGAAATTGAAATTGAACCAAGAGAGATTGAAATTTATGATTTTGAAATATTAAATTTCTCTGCACCTTATATTGAATTCGTAATTAAATGTTCTAAGGGTACCTATATTAGATCTATTGCTAACGATTATGGACTAAAACTTAATTCAGGATCACATCTTTATGAATTAAAGAGAATTAATATTGGGGATTTTTCTATTTGTGACGCTCTGAGATTTAAATAAATTTGAAACATTATAATTATATTTGCATAATCCCTAAAAGATGAAATACAATCGAATTTTGCTAAAATTAAGTGGTGAAGCACTATTAGGAAAAAATTCTTATGGAATAGATAATGACAGGCTTGTTGTATATGCAGAAGAAATCAAAGAAATTCATAAGCAAGGAGTTGAGATTGCTATTGTAATTGGTGGTGGTAATATTTTTCGAGGATTAAGTGGTTCAAAAGACGGAATTGATAGAGTTCAGGCAGATTATATGGGAATGCTTGCAACAGTAATTAACGGATTAGCTCTTCAGAATGCTTTAGAGAATATAGATATTCCAACAAGACTTCAATCTGCGATAAAAATGGAATCTATAGCAGAGCCTTTTATAAAAAGAAAAGCAACTAGACATCTAGAAAAAGGTAGAGTTGTAATTTTTGCATCTGGAACAGGTAATCCATATTTTACTACTGATTCTGCAGCAGTTCTTAGAGCAATTGAAATTAATGCTGATGTTATTTTAAAAGGAACTAGAGTTGATGGTATTTATGATGAAGATCCGGAAAAAAACAAAGAAGCTATTAAATTTGATGATATTTCTTTTGAAGAAACTATTCGTAAAGGATTAAAAATTATGGATACCACTGCTTTTACATTAAGTAAAGAGAATAAACTCCCAATAATAGTTTTTGATATGAACACGAAAGGCAACTTGACTAAAGTTATCATGGGAGAAAAAATAGGAACAAAAGTTTCTAGTTAAATAAGGTATTATGGAAAACAACCAAGAAATAATAGAAAATGCAGAATTAAATATGATGGCTGCCATTGGTCATTTAGAAACCGAACTAGCAAAAATCAGGGCCGGTAAGGCAAATCCTGTAATGTTAAAAGGTATTTCAGTTGAATATTATGGGAATTTAACTCCTTTAAATCAGGTTGCTTCTGTTAGTACACCAAATGCTCAAACGATAAGTATTCAGCCATGGGAAAAGTCAATAATTGATGAAATTGAAAAAAGTATAATTGATTCTAATCTTGGATTTAACCCTGTAAATAATGGGGAGTCTATTCTAATTAATATTCCTCCTCTTACAGAAGAAAGAAGAATTGAACTAACAAAATTTGCAAAATCTGAATCTGAATCTGCAAAAGTGAGCATTCGAAATGCAAGAAAAGATGCAAATAATAAAATTAAAGCTCTAGAAATTTCTGATGACTTAAAATCCAATCTAGAAGTAGATACTCAAGATCTTACTGATAAATATATAAATAAGGTAGAGGAGATGTTCACAACAAAAGAGAAAGATATCCTAACTGTCTGAAAATGAATCTATCGAAAGTCCAAGAAATATATGATTCTCCATCAATTGACAGCGAGATTAACCTAGGTGGATGGGTAAGAGCTTTTAGAGCCAATAAATTTATCGAATTAAATGATGGATCTACAATTAAAAATATTCAATGTGTAATTAATGATGGTATAATAAATGAAGATATTATCAAAAGAATTAGTGTTGGATGTTCATTAATAATTACCGGTATATTAGTTAATAGCATTGGTAAAGGTCAAAGCTTTGAGATTAATGTTTCAAAAATTATGCTATTGGGTGAATCAGATCCCGAGAAATATCCGATTCAGCCTAAGAAACACAGTTTTGAGTTTTTAAGGGAACAAGCTCATCTTAGAATACGAACTTCGACATTTAGCTCTGTAATGAGAATAAGATCAAAATTAGCTTTTAGTATTCATGATTATTTTAATAAAAATGGTTTCAATTATATACATACTCCAATTATAACATCAAGTGATGCTGAGGGAGCTGGAGAAATGTTTAAGGTAACCACATTAGGAAAAGAGGATCTGACAAAAAAAGATATTAACTATTCAGATGATTTTTTTGGTAAAAAAACTAGCCTTACTGTCTCAGGCCAGTTAGAAGCAGAAACCTATGCTCTTGGCCTAGGGAATGTCTATACATTTGGGCCGACTTTTAGAGCAGAAAACTCAAATACTTCCAGACATGCTTCAGAATTTTGGATGATTGAGCCAGAAATGGCCTTTTATGATCTGAATGATAATATGGATTTAGCTGAATCTTTCGTAAAGCATATTCTAAAATATATTTTAAAAGAGTGTGAGGAGGATTTAAAATTTCTTGAAGATAGACTTTTAAAAGAAGAAAGTCAAAAGCCACAAATTGAGAGGAGTGATTTAAGTCTTATTGAGAAGATTAAGTTCACTGTAATTAACGAATTTACTCGTGTTTCGTACACAGAGGCATTTGAAATACTTAAAAACTCCAATTATAACAAAAAGAAAAAGTTTAAATTCTTATTAGATAATTGGGGTTCCGATCTTCAAAGTGAGCATGAGAGATTTCTGGTTGAAAAGCATTTTAAGTCTCCAGTAATTATTTATGATTATCCCTCAAAAATTAAAGCGTTTTACATGAGATTAAATGATGATGATAAAACAGTTAGAGCAATGGATGTTCTATTTCCTGGTATTGGTGAAATAATAGGAGGTTCTCAAAGAGAAGAAAGACTAGATGTACTTCAAAAAAGAATGTCAGAAATGGGTATTGATGAAAAGGAATTATGGTGGTATCTAGATCTCAGAAAATATGGGACTGTTCCTCACAGTGGATTTGGACTAGGTTTTGAAAGAATGGTAATGTTTTGTACTGGTATGTCAAACATTAGAGATGTAATTCCTTATCCAAGAACACCAAAAAACGCATCTTTTTAATTGAAATTAATTCTTTTCTTAATTTTGTTTAAGTATTACGAAATATGCTTAATCAAAAACTTCAATTAAAACTTTCTCAAAAGCTATCACCACAGCAGATTCAGTTAATGAAACTAATTCAGCTTACTACAGCAGAATTAGAACAAAAAATTAAAAATGAAATTGAGGAAAACCCTGCTTTGGAAATGGATAATGAGAAAACAGAGATTGAGAATGATGAGTTTGAAGTAGATATGAATGATGATGTAGACGTGGATGATTATCTAACTGATATGTCTGATGATTATGAAAATAGTCAAAATTATTATTCAAGCGAGGAAGAAAATACAAATTTTCAAACAAAAGCTTCATTCAGCTTTCATCAGTATTTAGATAGTCAATCTAAAAATTTAATCCTTGATGAAAAACATAAGCCTATTTGTGATTTTTTAATTGGAAGTATTGATGAAAGTGGATATTTAAGAAGAGAGGTAGAAGATATAATTGATGATTTAGCATTTACACAGAACATAGTAACTTCAAAAGAAGACATATTATCAGTTTTACAGAAAATTCAAGAATTAGATCCTCCGGGAGTTGGTGCAAGATCTTTGAAAGAATGTTTGTTAATTCAACTGAGAAGAAAAAAATCCAAAGAATCAATTGAAAATTCTATTAAAATTATAGAAAATGATTTTGATTCGTTTTCAAAGAAAAAGTTCTCCAAACTATCAGAGAGACTAAATCTAACAGAGCAAAAATTAAAAGAAGCCATAGAAGAAATATCAAAATTGAATCCTAAGCCAGGAGGTTCAATATCAAGTGATTTTGCCAATAATGCTATTACTCCAGATTTTATATTAACAATTGAGGATGGAGATTTAATTGTAGAATTAAATAAAAGAAACTCTCCAGAATTAAGACTTTCTAATTCTTATAAAAATATATTAGAGGGATATAAAAAAGATCCAAATAAAACAAAATCACAAAATCAAGCAATTCAATTTTTAAAGCAAAAACTTGATTCAGCGAAATGGTTTATTGAAGCAATAGAGCAAAGGCATCAAACTCTTTTTCAAACAGTAAATGCAATTGTTAACTTTCAGAAAAATTATTTCTTAACTGGTGAAGAGAGCAATCTTAAACCTATGATTCTAAAAGATATAGCCGAAATGATAGACATGGATATTTCTACAGTATCTCGAGTTGCAAATAGTAAATATATTGATACTCCTTACGGTATAAAACTTCTTAAAAGTTATTTCTCGGAGGGAATGAAAAATAGTGAGGGAGATGATATATCTACAATTGAGATAAAAAGAGTATTAAAAGAAATTGTTGAATCTGAGGATAAAGTCAAGCCCTTATCAGATATTGAGTTATCAAGCAAATTATCTGATAATGGATTCAAGGTAGCAAGAAGAACTGTATCAAAATATAGAGAACAGTTAGATATTCCAGTTGCAAGATTAAGAAAAGAATTATAAAAAGTAGAAAATAAGTCCCAGTCTAAAAAAACTTATATTCAGATTATCTCCATCTACTGTGTTTTTATTTTTTATTATTGGATTTAAATCATATTCAAGGGAAATATTCCAAGTGTTATATCCAGCATTCAAGTATATTGATGAAGTCCAATCTTGAATTTCTTCAATAAATAATTCAGATCCATAAGAAGGATTAGAGTACAGCGGAAAATTCTTTTTAATCTTGAAGCCTGAATAAATTCTCCAAAATTTATATTCGTTAAGTGATGATTTTCTCCACCTATACTCAATTGGAAAAGAAATTGATGAAAATGAAATTTTATTTTTTGATTCAAGAAATCTGCTAATAACTATTCTATAATCAATTTGATCATCTTGCTTAATTGGCTGAATATTAGATGTGAAATAATTTCTTTCGTATCCAAGTCCAAGACCTAATGCTCTTGTTGAATCTTTATTTAACGGAAAGTCCCTAATAAATCCTAATTGAAAATTACCAGAGAAACCATTTTGTTTAAAATCCTTGATTGATTCAGTCTGAATAAAGTAGCTTGATGCAAAATAAAATTGATCCTCTCTATATGAGTTTGATTCAGTATTATTCTGAGAATATAAGCCTAAGCTTAAAAAACAAAATAAGGTGATTAATTTCTTATTAGTTGAAATTTTGAGTATAATCTCCAACTCTAGTTGTATAGTTTAGCTTCAGTGCATTTACTTTACGCAACTCTTGCTTAATATCACTTATGATTCCCATTTTAGTATCACTATCAACTTTCAATGCAGTTGTAAGAACATTTTGAAGCTCTTGTCGTTTTGCAGCTCTTTCTGCAAGTACAAAAGCACCAACCTCCTCTACAGTCCCAAACTTGTCATTAAGTTGAATCTTAGCTGAGGTACCATAAGTATCAATATATCTACTAGATGGTTTACCAGCATAAATATAAATTACTCTATCCTTTTTATCTAACTTCTGAACTTGATCAGCAGCAGGTAAAGTGTTTTGTACCATAAGAGTACTATCTCTCATAACAGTAGCGACCATAAAAAAGAATAGTAACATAAAAACTATATCTGGAAGAGATGCAGTAGATATTGCGGGGAGATCTCCACTTTTATTTTTTTTAAATTTTGCCATATTTAATTTACTTTACTTGGTTCAGCCTCAGATAATTTCTGAGGGTACAATGCTTTAATAACATCTAATTTCTCTTTAAGACTAGACTTATCATCAGAAGAAGTTCTAGGGTCACTATACCTAAGATCAGCCTCAACATAAGTTAATGCCTCATTAGGATATAATCTTGCAAACTCTCTATTTCTAAGAACATTGTATGCTGCAACTAACTCGTTTTGAACTGCTATATATACTTTATATTCTGTCTCTCTATCATTTTTTAGAGATATAATAGCTTTATCTGGGTTATCTGAGGACCTTGGGTCCCTATTACCTTGACAATAGTCACATGCTTCTTCTCCAGATCCACCACCGTTATCAAGAAATTCTACAGCAAGATTTCTTAGATCTTTAATATCAGTTAGTTCTTCTTCAACTAATAACTGATTATTTTTATTTACTACAACTGTGAAAATATTTTTTTGTCTAATTATCGGTGGATCAATTTGGTCCTCCATAGGAGGTAATTTTCTATTAATACCGCTATCAGTCTCAATTGTTGTAGTAACAAGAAAGAAAATCAAAAGCAGAAAGGCAATATCTGCCATCGACCCTGCATTAACCTCTGGTGACTTTCTTCTAGCCATAGTTTACTTTTTAATAAATTTTTTACCTCCTGAGAATATCATTAGTCCAACTGCGACAATAGCTAAAATGTAGAATACTCTGATCCCAGTTCCAACAAGTCTTGAACCAATAGCTGATAAAACTTTACCATCTCTCATAGGGGTTTCAACACCACTTGATAGAACAAATGCAATAACAACTACACCTAGAAATAATCCAGCAGAAGTTAACGCACTTTTCATTTTAGCCTTATCTTTTGCCAAACCTCTTAAAGAAAAAGTAAGAGTTACGATAACAGCAATAAAAAGTATTAATTGACTTAAAAGTATAATTGGGGTAATTACTCCAAAGTTTCCTGATGCTGCAGACATTTTAATAGTATCATCTCCAGTTCCAAATACTAGAAAAAGAAATATGATACCTAATACACCTAGAGTTATACACCCTATTTTTGTAATTTTTTGAAGATTCATATCAAATTATTTTTTTTGAGCTGAAAGAATATCAATTAATGTAATTGATGCATCTTCCATATCATTAACAATTGAATCAATTTTTGC
The DNA here is from genome assembly GCA_016780245.1 of Flavobacteriaceae bacterium. Lineage (GTDB taxonomy): Bacteria > Bacteroidota > Bacteroidia > Flavobacteriales > Flavobacteriaceae > Marisimplicoccus. The sequence continues at coordinate 15,228 of JADHME010000023.1, forward strand.
AACAATATAGTTATAGAATACTTGAAGTATTATAGCAACAATAAGACCAAATACAGTCGTTAGAAGTGCAACTTTAATACCACCTGCAACAAGTGATGGTTGCATGTCACCAGCAGCTTCAATTCTATCAAATGCAGTGATCATACCAATTACAGTACCCATGAATCCAAGCATAGGCGCAAGTGCAATGAATAATGATATCCATGAAACATTTTTTTCAAGCTGTCCCATTTGAACACCACCATAAGAAATTACAGCCTTTTCTGCAGAATCTACTCCATCTTTTGCTCTATCTAAACCTTGATAAAAGATTGATGCCACAGGTCCTTTTGTGTTTCTACAAACTTCCTTTGCAGCTTCAACACCTCCTGATTTAAGAGCATCTTCAACATCACCAGTCAACTTATCTGTATTAGTTGTTGATAGATTAAGGTATATAATTCTTTCAATTGAGATAGCTAGACCAAGTATAAGACATATAAGTACAATTCCCATAAAGCTTGGACCACCTTCAATAAAACGCTTTTTTAATTCTTGAGTAAAACCAGCTGAAGCTTCATCTGATGCAGCTTGCATCATTGGTTCGTCTTGTGAATCCTGAATAGTAATTAAACTATTTACAGTTGTTGTTGCATAAACATTGTTTGTAAACGTAGTACCAACAAAAACAGATAGGATTAATGATAATAATATTTTTTTCATTTTTCTAATATTTTCAATAATTGAGAATCGAAAGATATAAAAATTATTATACGATTCAAATTTTTTTTTTGAATCGATAATTTTCTTTTTTTCATATAAAAAATCACCTAATTTTTAACTTGATATTTTTCATATGGATATGTTTCAGGAAGAACATATGGTCCAGTTGAAATTGTTAATGGAAAATCAGAATCTGGATCAATTACAAACTCTACCATTATTGCCTTATAGCCTAAACTCTCTTTACCTAAGTCAATAATGTATCTGTTATTATCTGATTTTTGGATTTTAGATTGGGACCATAGCTCGCCTTCTTCCCATAATCTAAAATCTCTTCCTTGTTCGTTAGAAGCAGTCCATAAAGAGACATCATAGTCACCACTATAATTTAATACTGCCTCTATTAAATTATTATCTGTATCTAATCTCCATTTTAATGATGGAATCTCAATGTTATTTACAATTCTAAAAAAATAACCTACAAGATCATTATTAAGGTATCTTCCGTTTAAAGAGTGGTTAGCATTTGGTACATATCTTAAAATTTTATTACCAGGTAATTCATCGTAATAGAATCTCCATGAGTCAGTTGAGAAGAACTCATCTGAACCTGCATTAATAATATATTTAGGCATAGTAAACCTTTCTAAAAAGGAATAAGGTTCAACATAACTCATTAGTTTTTTATATTTATCAGTTTCCATCCAATCCTGAATATTGTATTTAGTATATGATGATACTGCAGGAGAAAATTCACCATAACTCCTGTAATGATTTTCAAAAGAAGGAACAACATTTAGAAGGTCAATTACCATAGGTACAACTGCAATGATTCTTTCATCAACAGCAGCAGTTGTCCATGCTGTCCAACCTCTTTTAGAAGCTCCAGAAACAACAAAATCTTTTACATTAATATCATTTTGTAAAGTAATTTCCTGAGCTAGATCCATGGATCTTACTACTGCCCTAGTCATTGGGAACCTGGGTAACCACTCTGTATATTTTTGCTTAGCTCCAGATTTTAAAAATTCGTTCCATGCATATGCAATAAGATCATCCTCATAAAAAGATTCTTGTTCTGAATCTAAGAAATTAATAGGCTGAAAAGGTATATTACTAACATTTACAATTACTGACTTGGTTTCTATTGCATATTCAGCTGATTTAGAATCTAATCTAAAAAAGTCTTCTTCTTTAGCACCTCCATCTATAAACATTATACCAGTTGAGGTTTGAGTATTTTTAGGAATTATAATATCAACATAATGCCACCATTCAACTTGATCAACTTTTTTTGAATCTAACCACTCACCAGATGTCATTTTAATATGATATCCAGTCCATTCGTCTTCATATATTATTTCTTCAATTTCATAACTAAATTCATCTCTAGTTGATTCGATATAGTCTTCCATAGACTCATAACCCTCATTAGATAAAAAAATATAATTGAGGGTGAAGTATAATGCTGCAACTGAAAAGACTATGAATATTTTTTTTAATGACATTTATTATAATTTAAATTTTACTACCATTTAATAATTGTACTTCCCCATGTAAATCCACTTCCAAAAGCTGCAAGAACAATTATATCTCCTGATTTTATTTTTCCTTCCTGCCATGCCTCTGTTAATGCAATAGGAATTGATCCAGCAGTGGTATTACCATATTTTTGAATATTATTATAAACTTGATCATCTGATAGACCAAACTTTTTTTGAACAAATTGAGATATTCTGAGGTTTGCCTGATGAGGAATTAGCATGTCTATTTGATCAGGTTTAAGATCATTATGATTTAATCCCTCCATTATGACCTCTGAAAATCTAACCACTGCATTTTTAAATACTAACTGACCATTCATATATGGGTAGTAAGATATATCATTAGGATCGTTGGCCTCTAAAATTTCTGGAACCCATCTATTTGTACTAGGACCTATTAATGAGAGTTCCTCTGCATGCTTTCCTTCTGAATGTAGGTGAGATGAAAGGATTCCTTTTGAAAGATCTTCTTCCCTAGTAACAACAGCAGCGCCTGCCCCATCTCCAAAAATTACACTTACACCTCTTCCTCTAGTTGTAAAATCTAATCCTCCCGAATGATTTTCTGAACCAATTACAAGAATATTATTAT
>JADHME010000002.1 GCA_016780245.1 Flavobacteriaceae bacterium
AGATTGGACCTAGACTTACAGGGACCCCTCAAATGCAATTAGCACATGATTGGGTAGTTAATACATATGCTAAGTGGGACATAAATGCAAAAAATGAACAATTTGGTCAGTGGAGAGCATGGGAAAGAGGGATAAGTCACATGGATATGATGACTCCTTGGGTGAAATCCTTAGAAGGGCAACAATTATCTTGGAGTGCTAGCACGAAAAAAAATGGAGTTTTAGCTGAAGCAGTGTTAATACCCTATGAATCAAAAGAAGTTTTTGATGAATGGTTAAAAACAATTAAAGGCAAACATATTTTACTATCCGAAACAGACATCTCCGGAAGACCCGATTATGATTTAGAGAGGTGGGCAAAAGAGAGCACATTGGAAGAGATCAGAAGATATAGAATTAGTGCTAGAAGTAGATATGTTAGGAATCAAAGAAAGACAGGATATAGCAGACAGGATATGATTAAAGCAATTGAAGATGCTAAGCCTGCTTCAATACTAACTAGTAACTGGAGAGGTGGATTTGGTACTAACACAATTTTTAGTCCTGGATATTATGGAATTAGCCCAAAAACTCCTACTGTTGATCTTAGTATGGAAGATTATGGACTTTTATATAGACTAGCTCAAAGCAATCAAAAACCAACACTGAATGTTAACGTGCAATCAAAAGAATTAGGAAAGGTTCCAACATACAATTCCATAGCAAGAATTGAAGGTATAGAAAAACCCAACGAATATATAATTCTATCTGCACATTTAGATACTACAGGTGGTGGAACTGGGGCAACTGACAATGGAACTGGAACTATTGTAATGATGGAAGCAATGAGAATTTTAAAGAAGATTTACCCAAATCCCAAAAGAACTATAATTGCTGGTCATTGGGGTGCTGAGGAGCAAGGTTTAAATGGATCAAGTGCATTTGTAGAAGATAATCCTGAAATTGTAAATAATCTTCAAGCTCTGTTTAATCAAGATAATGGGACTGGTAGAACTGTTCAGATAAGTGGTCACGGGTTTACTGAGGCATATAGATTTATTGGGGATTGGCTTCAATATGTTCCATCTGAGATAAGAGATGAAATTAAGACAGATTTTCCTGGAGTTCCAATTCCATTATTTCAAAAGGAATCTAACGGAAGAATGGTTAGAGCTGGAGGTTCATCTGATTGGAGAAATTTTGTTTCTTCAGGTGTTCCAGGTTTCAATCTTACTTCATTAGATTTTTCTTATGGAGGGAAAAGTAAATATTTTTATACCTGGCACACAAACAGAGACACCTATGATAAGATTGTGTTTGATGATGTTAGAGATAATGCAATTCTTGTAGCTATATTGACATACCTTGCAAGTGAAGAAGATGAATTAATGCCAAGAGATAGAAGAGTACTTCCTATTAATCCTTTAACTGGAGAAAGAGGAGAATGGCCTTCTCTAAGGATTCCTAATAGAGACGGATCTGAAGATAATTAGTATGGAAAACTTATTATTGCTATTTGAAAATATTTCATCTGTTAATAGAGCAGTAATAATTATTTCTGGTATTACCTTTTTTTGGGTAATTGAAGGTATTGTGCCTTTTAAATTTCTCAACTATAAGAAATGGATTCATTCAATTCCAAATTTTCTATTAACTCTAACAACAATAATTGTCAATTTTTTCTTTGCATTTTTACTAGTTTTCGCCTCTGATTGGTCAAATGAAAATAGTTTTGGAATTATACATTTTATAAACTCATCTACATTAGTAAGTTTAATTATTGGATTGTTATTACTTGATTTAATTGGAGCATATCTACCTCATCTAGTTCAACATAAGGTTAAATTATTGTGGCACATACATATTGTTCATCATACTGACCATAAAGTTGACACAACAACTGCAAACAGACACCATCCATTAGAAAGTGTAGTAAGATTTATTTTTACATTTATTGGAATATTTGTATCAGGAGCTCCTATTGGTCTTGTTCTTCTATATCAATCTATCTCAGTTCTTGCTTCTCAATTTAATCATGCTAATATTCAAATCTCTAATAGGATTGATAATATTTTAAGCTATGTGATAGTGTCTCCAAATATGCATAAGGTTCATCATCACTTTGAATTGCCATATACAGATTCAAACTATGGAAATATTTTTTCTATTTGGGATAGAATTTTTGGAACCTTTATGGAATTAGACAAGAGTAAAATAAAATATGGAGTAGATACTGATCTTGACGAGAAGTTAAATTCTAAATTTATTAGCCTGCTTGAGAGACCATTTAAAAAATGGTATAAATATTTTAGCTGATTTCTTTAATTTTTTCAGCTAAAGAATCTATTTGCATGAATGTTAACTCATCTCCTTTTGACATATCCTTAACTTTAAAAATGTCTTTCTTCAATTCATCATCACCAATAATTACAACAAAGTCAATTCCTTTTTTATTGGCGTAGTCTAGTTGCTTTTTAATTTTAACATCAACAGGATAAATTTCGCAAACAATACAATCTTTCCTTAACTGATTTACAGAGTCAATAAAATACGATATTTTATCAGTCCCAAAATTTAAAAATAAAAATGACTTAGATGAGTCTAATAGATTAGGAAAAAGATTAAGCTCCTCAAGAATTAAAAAAATCCTATCGAAACCAAAAGATATACCAAAACCACTTAATTTAGGATTATTCTTCTGAACTAGATCGTCATATCTACCTCCTCCCCCAATAGAGCCTAAGCTGAAGTCTTTGGGAGAGGAAACTTCAACGATAGTCCCGGTATAATACCCCAAACCTCTTGCTAGAGATAAGTCAAATTCAATCTCAATATTGTTTAACTTAAATTGATTACAAGTATTAATTATTTCTTCAATTGAATCAATTGCATTAGAAGGAATATTTTTACTATTGAACTCCTTTCTGACTAAATCAATTTTACTTTTATTAGAACCCTTGATATTAAGTAAAAAGATAAGTTTATCTATTGACTTAGTCTTCATACCTTTTTTAGATAATTCATCTACTACTCCATCAATGCCAATTTTATCAGACTTATCTAGTGTTGAAGAGATTTCAGATAAGCTTTCAAGATTCATAATCTTCGATATACCTTCTAAAATTTCTCTATTATTTATTCTAAGAACTAGTTTTGGTAATCCAAGATTTTCAAAAACATGGTCATATACTTTAATACACTCAACCTCGTTTAAAAAGTTTTTTTCTCCAATTATATCAACGTCGCACTGAAGAAATTCTCTATATCTACCCTTTTGAGGTCTATCTGCTCTCCAAACTAATTGAGTTTGAAATCTTTTAAATGGTAGAGTAATTTCATTTAAGTTTTGTTGCACAAACCTAGACAAAGGTACTGTAAGATCGTACCTAAGGGCCTTATCACTTATAGAATTGGCAAACTTGGATAGCTTCCCATCATTAAGTGAGCTTATATCTGCTTTTTTTACTTTTTCACCAGAGGATAAAATTTTAAACATTAAAGAATCCTCTTCATCTCCATATTTATCTGTAAGTGTGGATAAATTTTCAAATGAAGGTGTCTGTATCTCCTGGAAATTAAATGATTTGAAACTGTCTCTTAAAACTTTTAAAAGGTAATTTCTTTTTTTTAATTCTAGTGAAGAAAAATCTCTTGTTCCCTTTGGTGTATTCAGTTTATGAGACATCAAAAATTTATTTGATAATCAAGTGAACAATAAAGTTATGAAATTATTTCTTTTCGGCTAGAAGCTCGAAATTTAATTGAGTGGAAACCTCTCTGTGAAGCCTTATAGATGCCTGATATTTTCCTATTCTTTTAATGGATTTACCTGGAATTGAGATATTTTCTTTTTCTACTTCAATTTTTTTACCAACTAAGCCTTTAGCAACATCAGCGTTAGATATTGAACCAAAAAGTTTTCCATCTGGACCAACTTTTGCAGAAATCTTAAGATCAAGTTTAGAAATTTTTGCAGCTAACTTCTCAGCATCGTCAATTATAGACTTTTCCTTAAAAGCCTTTTGTTTTAGATTTTCAGCTAAAACTTTTTTGGCAGACTCAGTTGCTAAAACAGCTTTTCCTGTTGGTATAAGAAAGTTTCTACCATATCCAGCCTTAACTATTACAATTTCATCTTTAAAACCTACGTTAGCAACGTTCTCTTTTAGTATAATCTCCATAATTATTTTAATAAGTCTCCAACATATGGCAATAAAGCTAAGTGTCTAGCTCTCTTTACTGCTGTAGCAACTTTTCTTTGATATTTTAGTGAAGTACCTGTTAACCTTCTTGGCAAAATTTTTCCTTGCTCATTAATGAATCTGTTTAAAAAATCTGGATCTTTATAATCAACATATTTAATACCTGATCTTCTAAACATGCAATATTTCTTTGCTTTAGAAGTATTGATATCTAAAGGAGAAAGATATCTAATCTCACCCTCGTTTTTAATTTTTGATTGCTCATCAATGCCTGCCATAATTAACTAGCTTTTTTTGTATTTCTATTTCTTCTTTTTTCTGCCCACTCAATAGCATCTTTTTCAAGAGTTACTGTTAAGTATCTCATAATGGTTTCATCTCTTTTAAACTCAACTTCTAGAGACGAGACAGTATCTGCGGGAGCAGAATATTCAATAAGATTATAAAATCCACTGTTTTTATTTTGAATAGTATATGCTAACTTTTTTAAACCCCAAATTTCTTTACTTACAATCTTAGCACCATTAGACTTTAAATACTTATCATATTTGTCTACTGCTTTTTCAACTTGCTCTTCAGAAAGAGCAGGGTTTAAAATAAATACTGTTTCGTAGTTTTTCATCTTAAAATCTTAGGCCGCAAAATTAGGTTTTTATATAATATCTGCCAAATTTATTTTAAGTAAACTATATTCTAATTAGGATCAACATCTACAATGACTTTTACACTTCTATATTTTGATATTGAATCAAAACTTTTCATTATTAATTGAAATTTACTTCTAAAGATATTTAGATCCTTTAAATCTGATAGTTTTACCAAAAATTCTTTATGATATTTATTTTTAATTCTTGAGATTTCAGGGTATACAGGCCCTAATACTAAACCTTTAAAATTTGCTCTAATAGCTTTGTTTATCCAATCAGAAGAACTATTTAATTTATCAAAACTTTTGTCTTTCATAGTTATCCTAATAAGTCTTACAAAAGGTGGGTATTTGTAATCCTTTCTTTCAATGAGTTGTTTAGCATACATTTTATCGAAATCGTTATTTATTACATTTATAATAATTGGATGATCTGGTTGATATGTCTGTAAATACACACTACCCCTTTCACCTGACCTTCCTGATCTTCCAGCAACTTGAGTTAAAACTTGAAAAGCTTTTTCATGTGCTCTAAAATCTGGAAAATTCAAAAAATGATCAGTATTAATTACTCCGACAAGACCTACGTTTTTAAAGTCTAAACCTTTAGTTATCATCTGCGTACCAATTAAAATATCGATTTCATGATCAGCAAACGAATTAATTATTTTATCAAATGCCCATTTACCTCTAGTTGTATCCCAATCCATTCTACTTACATTTGAATTAGGAAAAATTTCTTTTACAACTTCTTCTATTTGTTGAGTTCCGTCTCCATTATAACCCATTGTTTGCATTCCACAAGAATTACATTTTATCTCTGCTTTTAATTGAAATCCACAATAGTGGCATCTTAATGTATTTGAGTGTAAATGATATGTTAAAGTAACATCACAATTATCACACATAATATTATGACCACAAGAACCACACTGCCATTGGGGGGAATATCCTCTTCTATTTCTAAATAGAATAACTTGTTTTCCTTTATCTACTGCTTTATTTATTTCATCGACCAATTTTTTAGAAAATATAGAACTGAATTCATGTTTAGGTTCAGATTTCATATCAATTGTATGGATAAAAGGCATCTCTATATTTCCATATCTTTCTTTTATTTCAACAAAACCATATTTATTATTTCTAGCATTGTAAGTTGATTCAATTGAGGGAGTAGCTGAGCCTAAAATAATTTTAGTTTTAAAAATTTTGGATAAATATATAGCTGAATCTCTTGCATTATATCTGGGTGAAGGCTCTTGCTGTTTATATGAAACTTCATGTTCCTCATCAACAATAATAAGACCTAAATCGTCAAATGGAAGAAACACAGATGACCGTGCACCAATAACTAACTGTGAATTCTCTTTATTATTACTTATACTTTCCCAAACTTCAGTTCTTTCATTAAGAGAGTATCTCGAATGGTAAACAGATATTTGATTAGCAAAATGATTTCTTAATTTTTGAATTATCTGGGTTGTTAAGGAAATCTCAGGTAATAAATAAAGTACTTGCTTACCATGTTTCAAGTATTTCTCAATGAGCTTTATATATATTTCAGTTTTTCCAGAAGAAGTAACACCGTGAAGAAGAATAATATCTTTTTCCTTAAGTTGTTTATTCAATTTAGATAAAACATCTTTTTGGAGTTTAGTTAATAAATTGGAAGAATCAATGTTTACTTCTCTAATATGATTTCTATCAATCTTTATTTTCTTTATAGTTATAAAACCCTTTTTCTCAAGACTTTTAAGAGTAGTGTCAGAGAATTTAATAGTCTTTTTTAGATCCTTAATAATTAAATAGTCCTTAGATTGAATCATACTAATAATTGACAATAAAAGCTCTTTTTGCTTAGGTGTACTCTTTAATAGATCTAAAGAATCTTTTATGTTTATTTCATCAATTAATCTACTCTCAAGAAATATTACATTTAAAAGTTTTGGACTGTACTTTTCCTTTAGCTCATAGTTTAATTCAACATACCCGTTTAATATCATCTTTTGAATAATAGGGTATGGATTTTTTTTATTTAAAATTTCAGATATATCATTTAGCTTAAGATTTTGAAAATCAAGTGCATCATATATCAAATATTCTTCATCTGACATTTTATTAGCAACATCATCAGATATCTCTTTTTTTATAATTAAACTATCACTTTCAAGGAGGAAGGTAGAGGGTACTGCAGCTTTCATAACATCACCAATTGGTACGAAATAGTATCTTGAAAGCCAATTCCAAAAATCTATTTGATTTTGTGATACTAGGCTCTTATCGTCATATATAAATTCAATTGGTTTAGTTTCATATGATTCAGGTTTATTGTTATGTAATTCATTTACTATACCAGTGTAAATTTTTCTTTTTCCAAAACATACAGCAACCCTAAAGCCAATCTCTAATTTGTTAAATTCATCTTGCGATAATTCATATGTAAAAGTGCCCTTAAGTGGAAGAGGGAGTATAACATCTACATAGTAATTCATGCTTAATTATAATTTATTCTTTCTAATTTAGCAATTAGCCTGATGAAAAAGTTTTTTTTAATTATAATTCTTTTGATTTCTTCTTTAGCTTCCTCTCAAAATCAAACTGATTTGGTTAAGGGAAGAGTTCAAAGTGAAACTTCTGAATCAATTCTTCAAAACGTTCACGTTCTTAATCTAACTATGGTTAAAGGAACTATTACAAACTCTTCAGGAGAATTTGAAATACAGGCAAAGGTTAACGATACTCTTTATTTTTCCTATATAGGGTATAAACCTTTAAAAATAGTTGTAACTAATGATCTAGTAAGATTTGAGGATAACACTTTTGAATTAACAGAACTTGCTTTTGCACTGGAAGAAGTAATAATAAAACCTTATCAATTAACTGGTTATCTAGAAATCGATGTAAAGAATGCACCTGTAAATACATCAACAAGATATAGAATTATAGGTCTAAATTTAGGCTATGAGGCAGGAAGAAGGTCAAGATCAGGTATATCAAAAGTGATTGGCGCAATATTTAATCCAGCAGATTTTTTGAATAATTTATTCAAAAAAAAATCTTCACAAATGGATAAGTTAAGGCTAATGAGGGAGGATGAAGAGATAAAGAACTTATTATCAACTAAGTTTGATAGAGAAGTACTTGTTCAATTACTTGGAGTTGAAAAAATTGATATAGACGAAATTTTAAGAAACTGTAATTTTTCTGACACTTTTATACAACAAGCAAATGACCTTCAAATAATGGAAGCTATTAATGAGTGTTATGATGAATACAAGCTTCTTGAATTTTAATATACTATTCAGTTAGCTTATCTTTGCCAGATGAATGAAAAAAATTTGGAGGCCATATCTCCTATTGATGGAAGATATTTTGATAAGATTGAAAAACTAAAAAAATATTTTAGCGAAAAGGCTCTAATTTATTATAGACTTAAAGTTGAAGTCGAATACTTTATAGCATTGTGTGAAGCTCAGATTCCTCAATTAAGTAATTTCAATCATTCAAAATTTAAAGATTTAAGGAAAATTTATCTTGATTTCACAATTGATGATGCCATAGAAATTAAGAAAATTGAGAAGTCCACTAATCATGATGTTAAAGCAGTTGAATATTTCATTAAACAAAAATTTGATAAAATTGGTATATCTGAGTATAAGGAGTTCATTCACTTTGGACTTACATCTCAGGATATAAACAATACAGCCATTCCTTTATCAATAAAAGATTTCATAAATGAGGTATATCTAATTAAAATTGAAGAGTTATTAAATTCAATTGAAGATAAATGCAATGAGTATAAGGATATAACAATAATATCAAGGACACATGGTCAGCCTGCATCTCCTACTAAACTTGGCAAAGAGTTTAAAGTATTTTGGACAAGGATCCATGAACAATTAAATAGCTTGAAAAAAATTCCAAATTCTGCCAAATTTTCTGGAGCAGTTGGTAATTTTAATGCACATAAAGTTGCCTATCCAAAAATTAATTGGAAGAATTTCGGTCTAGATTTTGTTGAAAATAAACTTGGATTGCATTATTCCTATCCGACTACACAGATTGAACACTATGATTCGTTTGCTTCACTATCAGATAATTGTAGAAGAATTAACAATATTTTGTTGGATATGTGTATTGATATATGGACCTACATTTCGCATGATTATTTTAATCAAAAAATTGTTAAAAATGAGGTAGGTTCATCTGCAATGCCTCATAAAGTTAATCCTATTGATTTTGAAAACGCTGAAGGTAATTTAGGAATAGCAAACTCAACATTTAGTTTCTTTTCCAATAAATTAACTAAATCAAGGCTTCAGAGGGATCTATCTGATAGTACTGTACTTAGAAATATTGGTGTACCATTTAGTCATACTTTAATCTCTTTTGAATCAATCCTTAAAGGGTTAAGTAAAATTTATTTAAATGAGAGTAAGATTAACAATGATATTGAAGATAATTGGATAGTAGTTTCAGAGGCAATCCAAACAATCTTAAGAAGAGAGGGTTACCCAGAGCCCTATGAAGTAATGAAGGAACTTACAAGAAATAATGAGAAAATAGATAAATCAAAACTTCATAATTTTATTGATACTTTGAATGTAGATCAGGCTATTAAAAAAGAGTTAAAAAAAATCACTCCGTATAATTATACAGGTATATAATCTTAAGTTTAATCATGAAAAAATTAAGTTTATTACTTCTCTCTTTACTTTTATTGATTGTTGGTTGTAAAAAAGCTGATGATAACGATGATCCAAATATTATAAGACTTGAGACTGATCTAGAAGTCAGTGATTTTATATGGAGAGGTTTAAATCAATATTATTATTGGCAAGAAACTGTTTCGAATTTATCTGATTCAAAATTAGATAATGAGGCTGAATATGCATACTATTTGAGTCAAAATTCAGATCCTGACTCTTTTTTTAATTCACTTTTACATCCTGATGACAGGTTTAGTTGGATAGTTGACAATTATGTAGATTTAGAGAACATGCTTCAAGGTATTTCAGATTCTGACGGAATGGAGTTTGGATTGTATGTAGAGTGCAATGATCAAAACGTTTTTGGATTTGTTAGGTATGTTCATAAAAATTCTGATGCTGAATCAAAAGGTGTAAAAAGGGGTATGCTTTTTAGTGAGATAAATGGAAATAGATTAACTCGAGATAATTATAGAGACCTTCTTTTCAATAATCAAAGTAACTCATATTCAATAAAATTCTCACAGCTGAGTTACAATCAAAATAATCAATGTGCTAACATTATACCAGGCTCGGATAGCATAACTCTTGTTAAATCAAGGTTGGTTAAAAATCCTGTGCATATATCTAAAATATTAGAAGTTGATGGTAAAAAAATTGCATATTTAATGTATAATCAATTTTTAGGAGTAGTTGATTCTGAAAACAAAGATTACAACCTAGAGTTAAATAATATTTTTTCTAACTATAAATCAGAAAATGTTGATGAACTTATAATTGATCTAAGATATAATCCAGGTGGAAGAATTAATACATCTATTAATCTTGCATCTATGATTACAGGTCAATTTAATAATCAAATATTTGCTAAGGAAAGATGGAACTCTAAATTAATGAATTACTGGGAGGAAAATAATCCTGAAGCACTAGTAAATAGATTTACTGATAAGCTTGATAACAATATTCCTATAAGCTCATTAAATTTAAACAAACTATTCGTAATTACTACCTCAAGATCAGCATCTGCAAGTGAGTTATTGATTAATGGTCTTGACCCATATATTGATGTTATTCATATTGGAGATTATACTGTTGGAAAGAATCAGGGCTCAATAACAGTTTATGATTACATAAACGATTCTAGAGATAAAAACCCTAACCATAAATATGCAATGCAGCCAATAGTATTGAAAATAGGAAATGTTGCCGGTTACACAGATTTTCCTGATGGTCTTACTCCTGACATAATTAAAAAGGAGTCAATATCAAATCCTGGAATTCTTGGAGACCCTGAAGAACCTCTTTTGAAAATTGCATTAGATAATATTAGAGGTATTCAAACTTCGATAAGTCAAACTGAGAATTATAAACAAATTGATAAGCCAACTGATAAAATTTATCAAAGAATTGAAGTAAATAAGAAGACTATAGAATAGCTACTTGGTTAAGTACATTTTTCTTCTAGAATATAATTCAAAGAATTCATCATCATTTAAATCATCTATAAATAATATACTCTCACCGGTACTTTTCATTTCCGGACCAAGTTGTTTGTTAACATCAGGAAATTTATTAAAGGAGAATACAGGTTGTTTTATTGCATAGCCTTTAAGTTCTGGCTTAAACTTAAAATCTTTTAACTTATTTTCCCCCAGCATTATTTTTGTTGCATAATTTACATAGGGCTCTTTATATGCCTTAGAAATGAATGGAACTGTTCTGGATGCCCTTGGGTTAGCTTCAATAATAAATACCTTATCATCTTTAATCGCAAATTGTATATTAATTAAACCAACCGTATTTAAAGCTAAGGCAATTTTTTTTGTATGGTCTCTAATTTGTTTTACAGTAAATTCACCAAGATTAAATACTGGAAGAGTTGCATTTGAATCACCAGAGTGTATTCCACATGGCTCAATATGTTCCATAATTCCAATAATATACACATCTTCACCATCACATACAGCATCAGCTTCAGCCTCGATTGCTCCATCTAAATAGTGGTCTAATAATAATTTATTATTAGGAATTTTTGATAGTAGATCTACAACATGTTCCTCGAGTTCTTCTTTATTAATAACAATTTTCATTCCTTGACCACCTAATACATAGGATGGTCTTACTAGTATTGGGAAATTAAGTTTATTTGATAATTCAACAGCTTCTTTTGCACTTGTAGCAACTCCAAAATCCGGATAAGGTATATTGTTATCTTTTAGCAAATTGGAAAAGCTACCTCTATCTTCGGCTAAATCAAGAGATTTAAACTCTGTACCAATAATCTTAATATTGTAGCGATCAAGTTTTTCAGCAAGTTTAAGAGCAGTTTGACCACCTAATTGAACAATAACACCTTCAGGTTTTTCATGCCTAATTATATCATAAATATGTTCCCAAAATACTGGTTCAAAATACAGTTTATCAGAGATATCAAAATCGGTTGAGACAGTTTCAGGGTTACAATTTATCATGATTGTTTCATATCCACATTCACTAGCAGCAAGAACACCATGCACACAGCAATAATCAAATTCAATACCTTGACCAATTCTATTAGGACCAGAGCCTAAAACAACAATTTTTCTTTTATTAGACACAGAGCTCTCATTTTCAGAAAACTCAGTATTTTCATTAGTCTTTATTTTTTCTTCAAATGTAGAGTAGTAGTAAGGAGTTTGAGCAGGAAATTCAGCAGCACAAGTATCAACTAATTTATAGACTCTTTTGATATCTAATTCGTCTCTTTTATTATAAACTTCACTTTCAAGACATCCAAGCATATATGCAATTTGTCTATCAGCAAAGCCTTTTTGTTTTGCTTCTAAGAGTAAGTCATAATCAATTTTGTCAATATTAGTTTTGGAAATCTCTTTTTCAAGAATGTGAAGTTCTTCATATTGTTTTAAAAACCACATATCAATCTTAGTCAAATCATATATCCTATCTAATGGAATACCTGCTTGAATAGCATCATAAATGACAAATACTCTATCCCAACTTGCATTTGTTAGTTTACTTATTATAGTGTTATAATCTTTATGACCTTTTCCATCTGCACCTAATCCGTTTCTTTTAATTTCAAGAGATTGAGTTGCTTTATGAAGAGCTTCTTGAAATGAACGGCCTATTCCCATAACCTCACCCACAGCTTTCATTTGTAAGCCAAGAGTTCTGTCAGATCCCTCAAATTTGTCAAAATTCCATCTAGGGATTTTTACAATTACATAGTCTAATGTAGGTTCAAAAAGAGCAGAAGTAGATTTAGTAATTTGATTATTTAACTCATCTAAAGTATAACCTAAAGCAAGTTTAGCAGCAACTTTTGCAATTGGATACCCGGATGCCTTAGATGCTAATGCAGATGATCTTGAAACTCTTGGGTTAATTTCAATTGCAATAATATCTTCTTTCTCATCAGGACTAACAGCAAATTGAACATTACATCCACCAGCAAAATCCCCGATGCTCTTCATCATTTTAATAGCCATATCTCTCATTCTCTGATATGTTGTGTCGGATAACGTCATAGCAGGTGCTACAGTTATTGAATCACCTGTATGGATACCCATCGGATCCATATTTTCAATTGTACAGATAATTACAATATTGTCATTCTTATCTCTAAGGAGCTCTAACTCATATTCTTTCCAACCTATTAAAGCCTTGTCGATTAATACTTCGTGTATAGGAGAAGATTCAAGGCCTCTGGTAAGTAAATCATTAAATTTTTCTTCCTCAAATACTATAGATGCTCCAGTACCTCCAAGTGTAAATGAAGGTCTAATTACCAGAGGAAAACCAAATTTTTGTGCAATTTCTTTACCTTTTAAAAAAGATGAAGCACTTTCAGCTGGAGCTACTGGAATATTAATTTCATTTAATAGGGTCCTAAACTTTTCTCTATCCTCTGTAATCTCAATTGCATCAATGTCAACGCCAATAATATCAACATTAAATCTAGACCAAATCTCTTTTTCTTGAGCTTCAATACACAGATTTAAAGCAGTTTGACCTCCCATTGTTGGGAGAACTGCGTCAATATCATTATGGATTTCTAATATTTCAATTATGGATTTTGTTGTAAGAGGCTTTAAATATATATGATCTGCCATGGAAGGATCAGTCATAATTGTAGCAGGATTAGAATTAATAAGAATAGTCTTAATTCCATCTTCCTTTAATGATCTCAAAGCCTGAGAGCCGGAATAATCAAATTCACAAGCTTGACCAATAATTATAGGTCCTGAGCCGATTATAAGAATTGATTTAATTTTTTTATCCTTGGGCATAAAATCACACTAAAATATAAAAAAAAAGGTGCCATAAAAGCACCATCTAAAAAAAGTTATTAAAAATTATTTCTTATGACGAGATTCGTCTGATACAGATAATTTTTTTCTGCCTTTAGCTCTTCTACTAGCAAGAACTCTACGTCCATTTGATGTAGACATTCTGTCCATGAAACCATGCTTATTTCTTCTTTTTCTCTTAGATGGCTGATAAGTCCTTTTCACAATTGACTATTTAATCGGACGCAAATATAATATCTTTTTATTCAACTTCATATAAATATTTTTAAATTGTAAATTTGCACTAAATATGATACCAAAAATTATTAAGCTTATAGCATCTATTTCTCTTTTTGGATACGGAGTATACCAAATAACAGAAACATTTATAGGAAATGGAATTTTCCTAATTATTCTTTCAATTCTTCTAGTAGTTTTATATTTCAAAAATGAAGTTTTAATATTCGCTTTCTTAAGTTTAAGAAAACAAGATTTTGATAGAACTGAAAGAATACTAAAGCTAATTAAGAATCCAAAGTCTGCTCTAGTAACAAAACAGCAGGGTTTCTATCATTATCTAAATGGTTTAATACAATCTCAGAAAAATCTAACAATTGCTGAAAAACATTTCCGTGAAGCACTAAAATTAGGTTTAAGTATGAGTCATGATATTGCTATGGCTAAACTAAGTCTAGCTGGAATAATGATGCAAAAAAGGAGAAAAAGAGAGGCCCAATCATTACTAACTGAAGCAAAATCTTTCGATAAACACAATATGCTTACTGCTCAAATAAAGTTAATGCAAGAGCAGATGAAAAGAATTTAGTAATAAGTTTTTTTTATCAGAAATAGATTTTTTTTTATCTTTGCTGTCCGACTTTTTTATTTATGAGTGATATTACTATTGAAAATAATGAGTTTTTAAGACAATTTGAAGTCAAAGTTTCAGACTCATTAGCAAGAATAGAATACGCTGAACAAGAAAGAAAAATTTTCTTAACTAAAATTCACATACCTGATACAATTAAGGATAAGTCTTTTGAAGAAGAATTCATAATTAAGGTTTTAGAATTCATTGAGAGTAAAAATTTGAGGGTTGTGCCAACCTCCCCTAGAATTGCTGGTTTTGTTAGAAAAAACAAATCCTTTAAGCATTTATTACCTGTCGGAATAAAGCTTTAATTAAATTGCAAATCCTTCTGTATCAATTTCATTAAATTTCATTTGTTTAATGGTCCCTGCCAATTTTGGATCCCAAATTGTTCTAAAACGAATATAGTTTTCAGAGAAACCTTCAATATATCCATTCTTATTTTCTGACTCAAATAAAACATTATTTGTAGTACCAATATTACTTTTATAAAAATCAGATTTTTTTCTACTTGATAGAAGCCTCAAAAGCTTACTCCTTTTAGATCTAGTGTTTGAATTAACAATTCCAGGTAAAGTTATTGCGTGGGTATTGTCTCTTTCAGAATAAGTAAATACATGGAGGTATGACACATCTAGTGCCTCTATAAAATTCATGCTTTCTAAGAATTTATCATCGTCTTCTCCAGGAAAACCAACTATTACATCTACTCCGATTGAAGCGTCTGGCATTAATTCCTTAATCATTTCGATTCGACTTTTATATAAACTTGAATCATATCTTCTTCTCATTAGCTTTAAAACAGAGTCACTTCCACTTTGAAGTGGAATATGAAAATGGGGAACAAATTTTTCACTTTTACTTATGAATTCAATTATTTCATTAGTCAATAAATTAGGTTCAATTGATGATATTCTAAACCTAATATTTGTTTCTAGATTTTCAATCTCTTTAATTAAATCGTAAAAATTATATTTAATATTTGACTCATGATTTTTACCAAAATCACCAAGGTTAATACCAGTTAGCACAATCTCTTTTATTTCCTGAGAATCAATTTTTCTTATATTTTTTAAGACATTATCTATGCTATCACTTCTAGATTTGCCTCGTGCAAGTGGTATTGTACAAAAGCTGCATTTATAGTCACAGCCATCCTGCACTTTTAGGAATGCTCTGGTTCTATGATTTAATGAATAGCTTTCTTTAAATATGTTCACCTCATTTATATTACATGAATGAACTTTATTAGAGAGATCACTATCAATATTTTTTAAATAATCCAATAAGTTAAACTTATCTGATGCACCAAGGACTAAATCTACTCCATCAACATCAAGCAGCTCTTTAGGTTTTAATTGTGCGTAACATCCTATGGCAGCAATAAATGCATCTGGATTGATTTTTTGTGCCTGCTTTACATAATACTTGAATTTTTTATCTGCATTTTCCGTCACAGAGCATGTATTAATAACATATGCATCTGCATGATCATTAAAATCAACAATTTCGTAATCGTTTTCTTTTAAGGATTTTAATATATATGAAGATTCAGAAAAGTTTAATTTACAACCTAGTGTGAAAATAGCAACAGAGGAAATCTTTCTTTTAGACTTATAAGATACGGATATTGAAGACAAAACTTGGATTTTTAAGAATCAGATTCTTCTTCAGAGGATTCGGAAGTAGCCTCTTCAACAGGTGCCTCAGCAGTAGCCTCTTCAACAGGTGCCTCAGCAGTAGCCTCTTCAACAGGTGCCTCAGCAGTAGCCTCTTCAACAGGTGCTTCAGCAGTAGCCTCTTCAGAAGCAGGTGAATCGCCAGAGACTGACTGGTTGAAGTTTGCATATTTACTTCTAAACTTATCAACTCTACCAGCAGTATCTACAAGTTTTGACTTACCTGTGTAATAAGGATGAGATGTTCTTGAAATCTCTAATTTAAAAAGTGGATATTCTACACCATCAATCTTAGTAGTTTCTTTTGTATCTACTGTTGATTTAGTAATAAATACATCATTATTAGACATATCTTTAAACGCTACTAATCTATAGTTTTCAGGATGTGTATTACTTTTCATAGCTTAAAAGTGAGTGCAAATTTAAAATTTTTTTCATATATCCTATCATTATAATTGCTTAATTTTGCTTTTCACATTTAACACAAACAAAATGATACAAACTAATGGAACAATAAAATCAGTAATAATTAATTATGGGCTTCTTCTAGGGGGAGTTACAGTTGCATTTGCACTGATGTTATTCTTAATGGACATGAACATCGAACAAGGTTCTCTTCAGAATATTGTAGGCTTTATTCTAACTGTTGGAGCTATTGTATTTGGACAATTAGCTTTCAAAAAAGCAAATGAAGGCTTCATAAGCTTAGGAGAAGGATTTAAAATAGGACTTGGTATTTGTGTGGTGGGGTCAATTGTTGGTCTTATATATGGAATTTTTCAGATGACAGTCCTTGATCCAGAAACTATGACTAAAGTAATGGAGTATTCAATTGATCAGGCAATTCAACAGAATCCTGAGCTTACAGATGAAATGATAGAGGCAATTGAGGGTAGTATTGAATTTTTCACTTCTCCTTCAATGATTGCTGTATTTGGTCTTGGATCAGCTTTATTTTTTGGAAGTATAATTTCATTAATAACCGGATTAGCACTTAAGAAAAATAAACCTGCTTAATTAAATTTATGGATGTTTCAATCATCATACCTCTTTTTAATGAATCTGAGTCACTAAAGGAACTTGATGATTGGATATCATTATCTTTTAAATATAAAGATTTAGATTATGAGGTTATTTACATTGATGATGGGAGCAATGACTCATCATGGGATATAATTAAGAGTATAAGTCAAAATAATTCAAATCGAAAAGGAATTTCTTTCATCAAAAACTATGGAAAATCTCAAGCTTTGAGTGTTGGTTTTTCAGAAGCAAAAGGAAAGTATATCGCTACCTTGGATGCAGATCTTCAAGACTCGCCTGAAGAAATTCCATTAATGATAGCAATACTTGCAGAAAAAGATCTTGATTTGATCTCTGGTTGGAAAAAGAAAAGACATGATTCATTTATTACTAAAAGAATTCCTTCTTATTTTTTTAATCTAGTTGCAAGAGTCTTTTCAGGAATTAATCTAAATGACTTTAACTGTGGTATAAAAGTATACAGGAAGGAAGTTGCTAAGTCAATAAGTTTATATGCAGATATGCATAGATTTATTCCAATACTTGCAAAGAACCAAGGATTTAATAGAATAGGTGAACATGTTGTAAAACATCAAGCAAGAAAATATGGTAAAACCAAATTTGGTAATGAGAGATTTATAAGAGGGTTTCTAGATATAATTACTTTATGGTTTACTGAAAAATTTGGTAGGAGACCAATGCATTTTTTTGGAACTGTAGGCACCATAATGTTTACAGTTGGTATTTTATTTACAATTTATCTTGGTTATAATAAACTTTTCATAGATACTTCCTCTAGATTAATAACATCAAAACCTGAGTTCTATATTGCTTTAATTACAATAGTATTAGGTGCCCAATTTTTTATAGCGGGATTTTTAGCTGAGTTAATAATTAAATTTAATATTAGTAAAAATAAATACTCAATTAAAGAGAAAACTTTTTAAATGAATTACTTTACTAAAGTTCTAAAATATGGTCTAGATTATACTTATTATGGAGTATTAAACATTGTATTTAATATACTCTATGCAATTTTTAGTGCTTTAGCTTTTGTATCATTTATTCCAATGCTTGATGTACTTTTTAAACAAACAAAGCAAGTTTATATAGAGCCAGAGTATTCCGGAATCAGTAACATAAGAGAATATTTAGAGAATTACTTTAACTATTATATATCAAGACAATTAGAAACTGATATTTCATCAACACTAATTTTAGTTGTTGGGATTGTGATTTTCTTTTTTTTAATGAAAAATTTATTCAATTACTTGGCACTCTATAATATAACTTTTGTAAAAAATGGGTTACTTAAAAACATACGAGGTAAACTTTACTCCACAGTAATCTCCATGCCAATTTCCTATTTTTTAAATAAGAAAAAAGGTGATTTGATGTCTAGAATTACAGCAGATATACTAGAAATTCAGACTTCATATCTTTCTATTTTAGAGCTCATGGTTAGAGAGCCTTTAACAATTTTGTTCACCTTAATTGTAATGTTCACCATAAGTCCTGAGCTAACTTTATTTGTTATCCTATTTATTCCAATTTCAGGATTTATAATTTCAATAATTGGAAAAAAACTTAGAAAAGATTCCAAAGAAGTTCAACAACAACAAAGTAATTTTCTTTCAATGATTGATGAGACTATAAGTGGTCAAAAAGTTATTAAGTCTTTTCTTTCAGAGTCATTTTTTAATCAAAAATTTGATAGTATTAATGAAATACTGTATAAATTTTCTAATAAGGTAATAAACAGGAAAAACTTAGCAGGTCCATTTAGTGAATTCATGGGTATTTTAGTCATAGGAGTTCTACTTTGGTTTGGAGGTAAAATGGTATTAATTAATGAAACAATTTCTGGGACAACGTTTATAGTTTTTATGGGTCTTGCTTATAATATTTTAACTCCAGCTAAAAATTTGAGCAAATCTTTTTACAGTATAAAAAAGGGAAATGCTGCAGCTGAAAGGGTATTCGAAATAATTGAATTTAAACTTGACAATGATTCAAATAGAGATCAATTACTTGAAACATTTAAAGATAAAATAGAATTTAAAAATGTTGATTTCTCATACAGACAATCAAAAATATTGGATAAGATTTCTTTCACAATCAAGAAAGGTCAGAGTATTGCTTTGGTTGGTTCCTCTGGAAGTGGAAAAACGACTATTGCAAACTTATTAAATGGGTTTTATAATTCTGACTCTGGATCAATAAGCATAGATGGGATGGAAATCTCCTCTATCACTCGTGAGTCTTTGTATAAAAAAATATCTATTGTTACACAAGAATCAATCCTTTTCAATGATACAATTATGAACAATATAAGAATTGGAGATTTAGACTCTGTAGATGGAGATGTTATAAATGCTGCAAAAGAAGCTAATGCTCACGAATTTATACTTGAACAAAGCGAAAAATATGACACTAATATAGGTGATTATGGAGGTAAGCTTTCAGGTGGACAGAAGCAAAGGTTAACAATTGCAAGGGCAATGCTTAAGAGTCCGTCAATTTTGATTTTAGATGAAGCTACATCATCTTTAGATAGTGAATCAGAAAAGAAAATTCAAGATGCAATTGGTAAGTTAATGCTGGGCAAAACTTCATTAATAATTGCTCATAAGTTTTCAACAATTAAAAAATGTGATAAAATAATTTTAATTGATAAAGGCAGAATAGTAGCAGAAGGAACACATGATGAACTTATTAACTCAAATTCTTCATATAAAAATATGAATGAACTTCAAATGTAATTTTAAATCAATTAAATTTACAGCTTAATATTCTGAAATGATATTATTTTTTGGTGATTCAAAATCAAAAGTTTTTGCTGTAGAAACCTCTGAAAAATTATCAGCTGAAAATTTAGAAAAAATATCCTGGGCACTTAATTCGCCAATAATTAATAAAGATATAATTGAGGAAAAGTTTATTGGACCTAAGTCTTCAATGATTTCTCCTTGGAGTACAAATGCTGTTGAGATTACAAAAAATATGGGAGTTAAATCATTGATACGTATTGAGGAGTTCAACAATGTCACGATTAATAGATACTTCGATAGAATGATTCACCAGAAATATGATAAATTGAATCAAAAAGTTTTTGCTAACATTCTAAATCCTGAAAAACAGTTAATTATTGATAATATAAAAGCTTACAATGATGAACATGGATTAGCACTTGACGAGTTTGAAATTTCATATCTAAAAAAGTTGTCAAAAAAAATAGGAAGGCCATTAACTGACTCTGAGGTTTATGGATTTTCACAGGTAAACTCTGAACATTGTAGACACAAAATATTTAATGGAAAATTTATAATTAACGGAAAAGAAAAAAAAGAGAGCTTATTTGGTTTAATAAAAAATACTTCTAAGGCAAATAAAAATGGTATTGTTTCAGCATATTCTGATAATGTAGCATTTATTGAAGGTCCTAATATTCTTCAATTTCAACCTCAATTCCCTGATAAAAGTAGTTTCTATATTAATAAAGAAATAGATAGTATAATCTCACTAAAAGCAGAAACACATAATTTTCCAACAACAGTTGAACCATACAATGGAGCAGCTACAGGTTCAGGTGGAGAAATTAGAGATCGAGCCTCAGGTGGAACTGGTTCCATACCATTAATTGGATCGGCTGTATACATGACTCCATATTCGAGATTAGATAATAATAAACCGTGGGAAAAAAATATTTCAGAAAGAATATGGAAATATCAAACACCAGTAGATATTTTAGTAAAAGCATCTAATGGTGCTTCTGACTTTGGTAATTGTTTTGGTCAACCACTTATAGTTGGTTCTTTATTTACATTTGAGCATAGCGAAAACAATAATTTGCAATCTTTTGACAAAGTCATAATGTTAGCAGGTGGTGTTGGGTTTGGGGAATTGAGTCAGGCAATGAAAAGAACTCCTGAAAAAGGGGATACCATAGTACTACTTGGAGGAGATAATTACAGAATAGGTATGGGTGGCGCCTCTGTTTCATCAACAGATACTGGTAGTTATAATGATGCAATAGAATTAAATGCTGTTCAAAGATCTAATCCAGAAATGCAAAAAAGAGTTACAAATACAATTAGATCTTTGTTTGAGATGGATGAAAATCCTATAATATCTATACATGACCATGGAGCAGGTGGACATCTTAATTGTTTTTCAGAGTTAGTTGAGGATATTGGAGGTGAAATATATCTAGATTCACTTCCAGTTGGAGACCCCTCTCTATCATACAAAGAAATAATTGGTAATGAATCTCAAGAGAGGATAGGTATAATAATTAAAGAGAAACATTATGAATTGGTGAAAAAAATTGCTGATAGAGAAAGAGCTCCAATATTTAAGGTTGGAAAAATCACAGCTGACAAAAAATTTAGAGTAAAAGATAGATCAAATGATATTGAGACTATTGATCTAGATTTAGATAGTCTTTTTGGTGATGCACCTAAAAAAATTATGACTGATTCATCAATAGAATCAAATTACATGGAAATTGAATATGATAGTAAACTATTTAATTACTACCTGGAAGATGTATTAAGAATAGAGGCTGTTGCATGCAAAGATTGGCTTACAAATAAAGTTGATAGATGTGTAACTGGAAGAATTGCTCAACAACAAACAGTTGGAGAGATTCAACTTCCTCTTGCTAATTGTGGAGTTGTTGGATTAGACTATACAGGTTATGATGGAATTGCATCATCAATTGGACATTCTCCAGTTTCTGGTTTAATCGATGCAAAAATTGGAAGCATAAATTCAATTGCTGAATCTTTAACAAATATTGTATGGGCTCCTCTAAAAGATAGAATAAATTCAGTTTCTCTATCTGCAAACTGGATGTGGCCATGCGGAAATGAAGGTGAGGATTCAAGATTATATGATGCTGTAGAAGCATGTTCAGATTTTGCAATATCATTAGGGATAAATATTCCAACTGGAAAAGATTCACTATCAATGGTTCAAAAATATGATGGACAAAAAGTAAAATCTCCTGGTACCGTGATTGTATCTGCATCTGCTCATTGTATTGATATTAGAAAAGTTATTAAACCAGTTCTTAGAAAATACAAGGGTGAAATTTTTTATATAAATCTTTCTTCAGATGACTATAAGTTAGGGGGATCATCTTTTGGCCAAACACTTAATAGAATTGGATCTGAATCCCCTACTGTTAAAGATTCTGAAAAGTTTAAAAGTTCATTTAATTTAATACAAGATTTAATAATTGATAATAAAATTATATCAGGACATGATATATCATCTGGTGGGTTAATTACCTCATTACTTGAGATGTGTTTTACAAGTGATAATGTTGGTATGAATATTAATCTTAATGAAGTGAATTGTAAAGATTCAATAAGATTACTGTTTTCTGAAAATCCAGGAGTTTTAATTCAATCAGAATTTGACTTAACTAAAGTTTTCCATGGTATAGGTGTAAATTGTTTTAAAATTGGTAACGTAAACCTAGAGGGTAAATTAAATATAATAAACTATAAGGATGAATTCACTTTTGATATAGAGACATATAGAGACATATGGTATTCTACTTCTAAGGACTTTGACAATAAACAGACACAAAAAAACAAATCAAGTGAAAGGTTTAATAATTATAAAAAACAGCCTCTAAAGTTCTCATTTCCAAAAAATTTTAGTGGATCGTTACTCACAAATAATAGAAATAAAATTAATGCTGCTGTAATAAGAGAAAAAGGGAGTAATTCTGAGAGGGAGATGGCATTTATGATGAGTGCTGCAGGTTTCAATGTGAAAGACATACATATGACAGATATAATATCTGGTAGAGAGAGCCTAGAAGATATTCAACTTTTGGTAGCAGTTGGAGGATTTTCAAATTCAGATGTTCTTGGATCTGCAAAGGGATGGGCTGGCTCATTTATTTTTAATCCCGTTGCTAAAAAAGCACTCGAAAATTTCTTTGATAGAGATGATACTCTATCCCTTGGAGTATGCAATGGCTGCCAGTTATTTATTGAACTTGGATTAATTAACAAAGATCACTCTAATAAACCTAAAATGTTGCATAATGACTCAGGAAAATTTGAATGTATATTTTCCTCCGTTGAAATTAAAGATTCATCTTCAATTATGTTAAAAGGAATGGAGGGCAGTATACTAGGTGTATGGTCAGCACATGGTGAAGGAAAATTTAATTTTCCATACTCGGAAGATAAATATTCCATAGCTGGAAAATTTCTTTACGATTCATATCCAGGAAATCCTAATGGCTCTGATTTCAATACAGCAATGCTAGTTTCGGATGATGGAAGACATCTTGTAATGATGCCGCATCTAGAAAGGTCAATTTATCCTCATAACTGGGCTTATTATCCTGAAAATAGAAATGATAAGTTCACTCCATGGATTAAAGTATTTGATAATAGTTATCAGTGGCTCTCAAATACCTAAAAGTATTTTTAATTTAATTAGAAATAGTTATTATATAATTATATATAACTGATTTACAATATTTTAAAATTAATATAATTATCTGAGTATTGTAAATATTTAGTTATTTTGATATGTCAAAAAATTAAAAAAACGAATTTTAAAAAAATTAATAAATATGCCCACAAAAAATAAAACAAAGCTTAAAGGAGGAGAGTTTATTTTAAAGGAATCATTATCCGATGAGATTTTTACTCCTGAAGACTTTTCAGAAGAACAATTAATGATGAAAGAAACCATAATTGATTTTATGGACAGAGAAATATGGCCAGATAAAATGAAATATGAAGAAAAAAATTATGATTTAACTGTTGAAGCAATGAAGAAGATTGGAGAACTCGGTTTACTCGGTGTTTCTCTTGAAGAAAAGTATGGCGGAATGGGAATGGACTTTGTCTCAACTATGCTTGCTGTTGACTACGTCTCTGGAGTATCTGGATCTGTAGCAACTGCTTATGGTGCTCATACAGGAATAGCAATTCTTCCAATTTACTTATTTGGTAACGAAGATCAAAAGCAAAAATATTTGCCAAAGTTGGCTTCTGGAGAATGGTTTGGATCATATTGTTTAACTGAACCTACAGCAGGTTCTGATGCAAATTCTGGAAAAACAAAAGCAGAATTAAGTAATGATGGTAAACATTATAAAATCAATGGTCAAAAAATGTGGATATCTAATGCAGGGTTTGCCAATTTGTTTATAGTTTTTGCAAGAATTGAAGATGATAAAAATATTACTGCGTTTATAGTTCCTAATGAGGCTGACAACGGTATTAAACTTGGTGAAGAAGAAAAGAAACTTGGTATTCACTCATCATCAACTAGACAAGTATTCTTTACAGATACAATTGTTCCTGTTGAAAATTTACTTGGTGAAAGAAATGGTGGATTTAAAATTGCCATGAATGCTCTTAATGTAGGAAGAATTAAATTGGGTGCAGGCAACTTAGATGGACAAAGAAGATCTATAAGCATTTCTACTGAATATGCAAATAATAGGGTACAGTTCAAACAACCTATCTCTAGCTTTGGGGCTATAAAAGAAAAACTTGCCTCAATGGCAACATCTTGTTATGCTGGAGAATCAGCATGTTATCGTGCAGCTAGTGATGTTCAATCTAAAATAGATGAATATGAATCTAGTGGTTTAACCAAACAAGAGTCTGAACTTAAAGGTGTAGAAGAATTCGCTGTTGAATGTTCTATACTTAAAGTTGCAATTTCAGAGGATATGCAGATATGTGCTGATGAAGGGGTTCAAATATTTGGAGGAATGGGTTTCTCAGCGGAAGCACCGATTGAAAGCGCCTGGAGAGACGCAAGAATTGGAAGAATTTATGAAGGAACAAATGAAATAAACAGAATGCTAAGCATAGGAATGATTCTTAAGAAAGCTATGAAAGGAGAACTTGATATTATGTCTGCTTATCAAGATATAATTGAAAATAAATCTCAAGAAATTATTGAGAATTCAGACGAACTAAATGATGAAATAACTTTAGTTGAAAATATGAAAAAGGTTTTCTTACTATTATTAGGAAAATCTTTTGAAAAATTTGGTCCTGAGATTGATAAGAATCAGCAGGTACTTCTAAGTCTTTCTGATTTAGCTATTGAGACCTACATCTCTGAGTCAACTTTAAAAAGAACAGTAAAGAATATTAAAAGAACATCTACCATTGATCAAGAATATCAAATAAGTATGTCAAAATTATATATTTATGAAGCTGCTAAAATCATTGAAAAAAAATCCAGAGATATTATAAATAGCATCATAGATGGTGATAATCAAGAAAATATTTATTCTTCTATATCAAAGAAGCTTAGCTATACAAAAAATCCAAATATATTTGAGCTAAAGACTCACGTTGCAGATAAAATAATTGCTGAAAATAAATATTGCTTCTAATGAGAAGGATACCATCTTTAATTCTTTTTTTATCCATAACATTTATATACCCTCAAGATTCAAAGATGTATAAAATAATTGAGGATGTATCAACTGAAAGAATAGAAAGCGATATAACAAATTTAGTTTCATTTGGAACTAGACACACACTAAGCGATACTATCTCAGAGACAAGAGGAATAGGAGCTGCAAGAAGATGGATTAAAAAAGAATTTGAAAAAATTTCTAATGAATGTAATCAATGCTTAGAAGTTTTTTATGAAAAAAGTTATGTAACTAGTGTGAATAGTGAAAGAGTTATATTTCCAACATGGGTATACAATGTAGTAGCTATTCAAAGAGGAGAAAAAAATCCAAATAGATATATAATTATGAGTGGAGATATAGACTCAAGGGTATCTGATCCAACAAACTATATTGATGACTCACCTGGAGCTAATGATAATGCTAGTGGAATGGCAGGTACTATTGAAGCAGCAAGAGTATTATCAAAATATAAATTTGATAATAGCATTATCTATGTTGGACTTAGCGGGGAAGAACAAGGACTTCTTGGAGGCAAAAGTTTAGCTTCATATGCTAAGAATAAAGGTTGGGAGATTATAGGTGTACTTAATAACGATATGATTGGTAATATTGAAGGAGTTGACGGAGTTATTGATAATAGAAGCTTTAGAATTTTTTCTGAACCTTTTTCTTTTAATCCTAAGTATGCAAACGGGCTAAATATGAGAACACAAGGGGGTGAAAATGATGGCCTTTCAAGACAGCTTGCAAGATATGTTCATAAGACAGTAAAGAAATATATGCCGGAACTTAATCCAATTATGATCTATAGGTTAGATAGATTTGGTAGAGGTGGACATCAT
The DNA here is from genome assembly GCA_016780245.1 of Flavobacteriaceae bacterium. Classification (GTDB taxonomy): domain Bacteria; phylum Bacteroidota; class Bacteroidia; order Flavobacteriales; family Flavobacteriaceae; genus Marisimplicoccus. The sequence continues at coordinate 26,663 of JADHME010000002.1, forward strand.
AGACCTTTTAATGATGAAGGATTTGCAGGTATTAGAATTATGGAAGCTCATGAAAATTACATAAGACAGCATAATGATATAAGAAATGAAAATGGAATAGATTATGGGGATGTTTTATCAGGAGTAAATTTTGATTATGCAGCAAAATTAACTTCTGTTAACGCAATTTCTTTGGCAAGTATAGCATCGTCACCAAAACCCCCAAAAAATTTAAAAATCGGTGGTATAGTTGAGCCAAGTGTAAAATTTAGATGGGAGCAGCCAGATGATTCATCTGTAATTGGTTATAAAATTTATTGGAGAGAGACAACCTCCTCAACATGGGAGTATAGTAAAACTATTGGACTTGTTGATAATTATATACTTGAGGGAATTGTGATTGATAATTTTATATTTGGAGTTTCATCTATAAATTCAGAGGGATATGAAAGCTTGGTTGTTTTCCCAGGATCTACATTCAGATAACAATTAAATAAATCCTTTGTCTTTCATCCATTCATCATTATAAATCTTTCCTATATATCTACTGCCAGAATCATGAAGGAGCACAACAACGACTTGACCTTTTTTAAAATTAGATTTTAGTTGAATCATTCCAGCTATAGCTGCACCACAGGAATTACCTGCAAAGATACCTTCTTCTTTAGCTAACTTTCTTGTATATAAAGCAGCATCTTTATCAGTTACTTTTTCAAAATGATCTATAACCCCAAAATCAACATTTTTAGGTAAAATATCTTCCCCAATACCCTCTGTAGAATATGGGTAAATTTCTTTCTCATCAAAAATTCCTGTTTCATGATATTTCTTAAATACAGATCCATAAGTATCAATACCCCATATTTTAACACTAGGTTTCATTTCTTTTAAATATTTTCCAACACCAGAAATTGTCCCACCTGTACCTACACCTACAACAAAGTGATCAATCTTTCCATTAGTCTGTTTCCATATTTCAGGACCAGTTGATTCGTAATGAGCTATAGTATTTGATGGATTGTCATACTGATTTACATACCATGAGTTCTTAGTTTCTTCTGAAATTCTTTTGGAGACTGAATAATAAGACCTTGGATCATCAGCCTCAACATCTGTTGGACAAACTACTACTTCAGCGCCCATAGCTCTTAGAACATCAAACTTTTCTTTAGATTGTTTATCATTTGATACGCATATTAATTTATAACCTTTAACTATAGCTGCAAGCGCTAATCCCATACCAGTATTACCAGAAGTACCTTCAACTATTGTTCCACCTGGCTTTAATCTTCCATCTTTTTCAGCATCCTCAATCATTTTTACAGCCATTCTGTCTTTGACTGAATTTCCAGGATTAAAACTTTCAACTTTGACAAATACACTTGATTCAATCAAATTAGAAATTTTATTTAGCTTAATTAAAGGTGTATCGCCAATAGTTTCGAGAATATTTTTGTAATACTTCATTTTAGGTGTTTATATTAATTGTTGGAACAAATCTAGTAATTGATGAAAAAGTTACAAATAGAATGATTATTCCAATAGCAGCAAAGATTAAGTTAAGAGAAATTATATATAAAGCATCTACAATAAAAGGTATTGAGTCTACATAGTAATCATTAGGATTTAGTTTTAATATATTATAATTATTCTGTAAAAACGAAACAATTATAAATAAAATATTACCAGGAATAATTCCTTTAAGAAGAATATCAATACCCTGATAAACAAAAACTTTTCCTAATAATTTATTATCAGCACCCATAGAGCTCATAATACCAATCATTTTTATTCTTTCAAAGATTAGTGTAAGCATAGAGATGATAATACTTATAATTGCCACAATTATCATAAGTATTATAACTATCAAAATATTAAAATCAAATATTGATATCCAATTAAATATATTATTGTACTTATCTTGAACAGTAACTATAGATAGATTATTATCTAAAAACAAATCCTGGGCAGATAACTTATTTTCAATATCCATAACACTTTCTTTATCTACAATTATTAGCTCAATTGATCCTACATCATTAGAATTTAATTTGTATAAATTTTGAAGAGATTCTATGCTTCCAATTATATAGCTCGAATCAAAATCGGGAAAATCAGTTTCATAAATACCATAAACTCTATAATATCTTATATTCGGTATTTTTTGATTATCAAAAGTTTGAAAATAGAGTGTAATATTATCTCCAATACTAATATTAAGCTTTTCAAGTAATGATTTAGATATTATGATATCGTTTAAACTATTTGGAGAATCATTTAATTTTTCTAAAATAAATTGATCAAATTTTTTAAAATTTAATTCGTCTTTAAAGCCTCTGAATATAACTGTTTCTAAAGAATTATCAATTGTAACTATTGATGGCTTTTCAAGAATAGAATTTATTCTAATGTCAGGATATAATGTTTTTATTGCATCTATTATATCTTCTGATTCTTGAATTATTTCTGATGCAATTCCTCTATTATTATTTTCATAACTAGATATTGATAAATCAGAACTGATATTAAATAATTTTTCTTTAATTGAGACTTGGAGACCCTTTCCAATTGAGACTGCACTTAATGATACAAATATTCCAACAAAAACAGAAAAAATTGCAATTTTTATAATACGAGATGAAATATTACTTTTGTCAGTATTAGTTTTTAATTTCCTGTAAATGAAAAGAGGTAGATTCATATTAAATCTTTTGTTCAAAAATACACTTTTATTTATTCTGTTTTTTCAGTTAAGCAATTCTGTTTTTTCACAAGAAATAATTCAGGGTGCTGAAAGAGTTGACTACTATTTTAATAAACTAAATGATAAAAAAATTGCTATAATCGCTAATAACACTAGCGTAATAAAAACCTCAAAAGGAAGTACTCATATTATAGATACTTTAATTGCTAGAGGCCTATCAATTTATAAAATCTTTAGTCCAGAACATGGTTTCTTAGGAGATAAAGATGACGGAGAAAAATTTGAAAACGATTTCTATAATAACATTGAGATAATTTCTCTTTATGGTGGAAATAGAAGATTGAAAGACGAAGATATTGAAGATATTGATATCATAATTTTTGATATCCAAGATGTTGGTGTAAGATTCTATACATATTTATCTACACTTCACTATGCGATGCAGTCAGCTGCCAGAAAAAATAAAAAGTTTATAATTATGGACAGAGCTAATCCTAACTCATTTTATATAGATGGTCCTGTTTTAGACCTTAAGAACTCAAGCTTTATTGGGCTTCATCCTGTACCTGTAGTATATGGAATGACAATAGGAGAATATGGCTTAATGATAAATGGAGAAGGTTGGCTTGAAAATAATTTAAAAGTTGATCTTGAGGTTATCAAACTCAAGAACTATAATCATAAGTTAAAATATGAACCTCCAATTAGACCCTCACCTAACCTACCAAATATTCAATCAATTTATTTGTATCCAAGTTTAGCTTTTCTAGAAAAAACAGAGGTTAGTGTAGGTAGAGGAACTACAACTCAATTTCAAATATACGGACACCCTGATTTCAAAGGTGAATTTAGCTTTACACCTCAACCTAATTTTGGAAGCCAATATCCAAAATTAAAAGGAGTCCTGTCTTATGGTGAAGATCTTAGAAATTATAAAACTTCAAACATAATTGAACTTAAATGGCTTATAAATTCATTTGCACAAATAAATGACAAAAATAATTTTTTTAGAAGTGACTTTGATAAATTATCAGGAACTTCAAATCTGAAGAAACAAATCATTGAAGGCTTGAGTGAATCAGAAATAAGAGATTCGTGGAAAGAAGATCTTGAAAAGTTTAAAAAAATTAGAAAGAAATATTTATTATATTGAAACAGTTATGTCAAAACTATCACCTTTTCATTTAGCAATTCCAGTAAAGAATCTTTCTGAATCCAAAAATTTTTATAAAAATATTCTTGGTTGTAAACCAGGCAGAGAGTCTGAAGAATGGGCAGACTATGACTTTTTTGGTCATCAATTAGTCATTCATGTGGATCCAAATCATGAAGGAAAAAAACATCACAATGAAGTGGATGGGAAATCGGTACCAATACCACATTTTGGCGTTGTTATACCATGGGATGATTTTGATAATTTTGCTAAATCATTGTCCGATAATAATATTAATTTTGTTATCGAACCTTATGTTAGATTTGAAGGTCTTCCCGGTGAACAAAAGACAATGTTTTTTTATGACAACTCTGGTAATGCACTTGAATTTAAATCATTTAAAGATATGGGAATGCTCTTCTCAACTAAACTTTAAATATGCTTAAACTTAGTTCTAAAATATTTGATTTTATTTTCTCTGAGGAGAACAGAAAAAAGATAGAAGGATTTACAATATGGACTGCTACTATTGGATTTATTTTCCATCTTTCATTAGTTCTACTTAATAATAATTCAATTATTAATATAGGTAATGAGAGCCTATTATTAACTAATCCTATTTCAGCAATATATACTCCTTTCTCAATAATTCTTTATTATGAAATATTCTTATTAATTTTTTATTTACCAAGATCATTTACAACCTCTATTTTAAAACAGTTTGAAATCATTTCACTAATTATCATAAGAAGAATTTTTTATGATATTCCAAAGCTTGATCTTAAAGCAGAAAGCTGGTTTGAAAATCCTGATAATCTTCAAATTACCTATGATCTTTTATGTATTTTGATTCTGTTTTTTTTAATTTATTTATTTAATCTAGTTAAATCTAGAATTGAATTTAAAAAAAGCAGTAAAAGCATAGTAAGATTTATTGATTCAAAGAAGATAATTAGCATAGTTCTTATTCCTATTATGTTTGTATTATTCCTTTTAGGTTTATATAATTGGTATTCTATTGGAATGAGTTCAAATTTTGCAAGCTCTTTCTATTATGTTAATGAAGTTTTTTACACAACTTTTTTCTCAATACTTATTATTGCAGATGTTTTTATTCTTCTATTATCTTTCCTTTATACTGAAAGGTATAGTCAAATAATGAGAAATACTGGTTTTATTATTTGTACTATTTTGATAAGACTTTCATTTTCCTCAACAGGATTAACAAATCTTCTTCTGATTGTATCTAGTGTAATTTTTGGACTACTAATATTAAAAATTTATAGTCTTATGAATAAGATTGAGTAATCAGTCTTTAAGCTCGCATGCTTTTAGTGTATTTTTTAGTAACATTGAAATTGTCATAGGTCCAACTCCTCCAGGCACAGGTGTTATCATTACATCTCTTTGACTAAAATCCTCGAAGTCAACATCACCAACAATTTTATAACCTTTTGAAGAAGTCTCATCATCAACTCTTGAAATTCCAACATCAATTATGATTGAGTTATCACTAACCATTTTAGATTTTAAAAACTTTGGAATACCAATTGCAGATATGATTATATCTGAATTAATACACAGTGTCTCTAATTCTTTAGATCTACTATGAGCAACAGTTACTGTTGCATTTGCAAAGGATTGGTTTTGACTAAGAAGAATACTAATCGGACGACCAACTATTTGACTTCTACCTATTACAAGACAATGTTTGCCTGATAAGTCAATCTTATATCTTTTTATTAATTCAACAATACCAGCTGGAGTAGCAGGTATAAAAGTATCAATTCCTAAAGTCATTTTACCATAATTAAAAGGATGGAATCCATCTACATCCTTCTCTGGAGATACTTGAGTTAATATCTTCTCTTGGTTAATATTTGAAGGCAATGGAAGCTGAACAATAAATCCATCAATTTCTTTATTTTCATTGATCTTAGTGATTTCATTTAACAACTCATCCTCGGTAATATTATCATTGAATTTGAATAAAGATGAATTAAATCCAACTCTTTCACATGCCTTAATCTTACTATTAACATATGTTTGACTTGGGCCGTCGTCCCCAACAAGAATTGCAGCTAAGTGTGGAACTTTTTTTCTATTATTTATTCTATCCTCTACATGATTTTTAATTTCATCTAGAACATCATTAGAAATCTTTTTACCATCAATTATTTTCATAGAACATTTTTTTCAAATATACATATTGCACAGACTATTTATTTCATGCTTCTATACATTTTTTCAATTACTATAACATGTGGAAAAGTAATTGCTGCCAGAAAGGTAAAAATAATAGGAAGAAGATCGCTATTATCAATTTCAGTGTAGTTATAGAACAAAATTAAAAAGATAATAGCCAGAATAAAATAAGGCATAGAATTTAATAAATATCTATTTAAACTATTGGAATTATTACTTCCATAAATATACTTTACCTGGTCCTTTATTGACAGTATACTATGAAAAAAGATAAAATAAACTGAGAAGCATAAAATTAATGTTGAACTTAATGATAGAAAATAAAAAAGAACAAAAAACAAAATCTCACTAAAAATAAAAGATGTCAGATATTTATTAATAACTAAAGTGGATATATATACAATTGAAACTGTAATTAAAATTATATTCAAGGTACTGGAATTCAAAAAGTTAATTTTAAATGATAAAAAAACATTATTTACAGTATCAATATTATTCATAAAAATTATTGTAAATAGTATAATTCCATGAGATACAATAGATATAAACCTGTAATTGTTTTTTAAACTTCTAGTTATTGGTATCGCTTCCAAATGTTGCTCACCAAAATGGTAGATAGATACAATAATAAAAGTAACTAAGGCAAATGAAGGGAAAAGATAAAAGAAGATTAACCCAACAAAAACAACACCTACATATGCAAAAAACGTCCTAAATTGACTAAAATTTGATATAGATTTTGAATTTTTCTTAATTATTAACAAGTCATTTGCACCATGGATTAGTCCAACAGATAAAACAAGTGCAAACCCTAACATATCCTGGTAATTTGCTGATAATAAATAGCTTAATGTTAAAAAAATTGTAAAAACAGCTATTCTGAATATTATAATTTTTGTCACAATTCATTAAATATTTGATAAAAAAAGATATGATTTTTTTTTAAATAATCTTTTTTTACTCCATTATTTTATTTAATTTACTTTTCTATAAACAATAATTAATTTAATTATGGAAAATTTATTAAGTATTTTACCAGTTTTAGCTACTGACTTAAGCTTGACTGATTTCACTTTTTGGATTGGGTTTGCTGCAATGTTTGCATCTACTCTTTTCTTTTTCTCTGCTATGAATTTAGTAGCTGATAAGTGGAAGACTTCAATGTTAGTTTCAGCTCTTATTACTGGTATCGCAGCTCTTCACTATTATTATATGAGAAATGCTGCCATGGAAGGCGATATAACTACTGCCTATAGATATGTTGATTGGATTCTAACTGTACCACTTATGTGTGTTGAGTTTTATCTAATTTTAAAGCCATCTGGTGCTACAAAAAGTCTATTATGGAAGTTAATCGGTCTTTCAGTCGTGATGCTTGTTACCGGATATTTCGGAGAAGCAGGTATCGGACCACTAGATGCTCAGCTATGGGGTCTTGTTTCAGGTCTAGCATACTTCTGGATATTATATGAAGTAGCTATGGGTGGCGCAGCACAGCTTGCTAAATCAGCAGGTGGAAACGTAGAGAGTGCGCATAAAATGCTAGTTAAATTCGTATTTATTGGTTGGGCAATTTATCCTATTGGATATATGGCTGGAACTGATGGATGGTATAGCGGTCTATTTGGATTCTTAGATGGTCAAATGGATGTTATTTATAACATAGGTGATGCAGTTAACAAAATCGGTTTTGGTCTTGTTGTGTATAATCTTGCTGTATCTAAGTAATTTACACTCAGATAAATTAAAAGTCACCTTCGGGTGACTTTTTTTTTACATTTTATTTGGCAAACTTATACCTAAAAGGTCAGAACATAACTTTATTATATCTCTTGTTTTCAGAGATATCAATAGCCTAACAGATGTTGATTCTTTAGATTCAGAATTTAAAATATTAAAATTTTGATACAAAGAATTGTAGCTTTTGACTAAATCATACAAATAGTTTGCTATTAGCGCAGGAGAAAGCTCTTTATATGAATTTTTAATTACTAAAGGCAAATCATATATAATCTTCAAAACTTCTTTTTCTTTATCATTAAGAGAGTATCCCTTATCAATAGAAATTTCATTATTATACTTTTTTATAATTGACTGAATTCTAACAAATGCGTATTGAATAAAAGGACCAGTATTTCCATTAAGATCAATTGATTCTTCTGGATTAAATAGAATGTTTTTCTTAGGATCAACTTTGAGTATATAGTATTTTAGAGCACCAAGAGCAATACTTTTATAATCTTCATAATCTAATGCTTCATTTTTTGATTTAAATTTATCAAGGTTCTCAGTAGTTTCTTTTACATTATCAATTAATTCAAATATTAAATCATCAGCATCAACTACAGTTCCTTCTCTGCTTTTCATTTTACCAGACGGAAGATCAACCATTCCATAGCTTAAATGAGAAAGATAACTAGCCCAATCATAACCTAGTCTTTTTAAAATTTTAAATAATACGCTAAAGTGATAGTCTTGTTCATTTCCTACAGTATAAATCATTCCTTTAACATTTTCATTATCAGAAATTCTCTGAACTGCTGTACCAAGATCTTGAGTCATATAAACAGATGTTCCATCTGATCTTAACAATAATTTTTCATCAAGACCCTCGTCATCAAGATTTATCCATATAGATGAATCTTCTTTTGTATAAAATACATTTTTACTAAGTCCTTCTTTAATTATATCCTTTCCTAATAAATAAGTCTGACTTTCATAATAATTTTTATCAAAAGAAACTCCTAATAATTTATATGTACTTTCAAATCCTTCATATACCCATTGATTCATCATGTTCCAAATTTTTAGTGTTTCTTCATCATTATTTTCCCAATTCATTAACTCATTTTTAGCATCTTGCATTATTTGAGTAGTATCCTCAGCTTTATCTTTTTCAATACCAGACTTTAAAAGTTCATTTTTTTGTTCATTATGTATCTTATCAAAAAGTATATAATAATCTCCAACAAATTTATCTCCTTTGATATTTTCTGATTTAGGCGTTTTACCCTCACCATATTGCTTCCATGCAATCATTGACTTACAAATATGTATCCCTCTATCATTTATGATTTGAACTTTCTTCACATTTTTCCCATTTGCTTCGAGAATTTTTGAAATAGAGAAACCCAGTAGATTATTTCTTATGTGTCCTAGATGAAGAGGTTTGTTTGTATTTGGAGATGAAAATTCAACAATAAAAGTCTCGTTTTGTTTTTTTGATTTTCCAAAACCAACATCGTCTTTAATTGACTCGATAAAGTTTAAGTAATATTCATCAGAGATAGTAAGATTTAAAAAACCACCAACTATATTAAAAGAACTAATATTTTCAGAATTACTTACTAAATTTTCTCCTAGATCTTTCCCAAAAGATGAAATCTGTTCTTTTTTTAGGTCTTTATAAAAAGGAAAGAGGATAATAGTTAAATCACCTTGAAAATCTTTTTTTGTATTTTGAATTTCAATTTCGTTTGTTTTTATATTAAATTTTTTTTCTAAAAAAACTGAAACTAACTTTGAAATATCTGATTTGATATCCATTGAATTTATGAAATTGACCTATGTGTTGGACCATTATATATCTGTCTTGGCCTTCCAATTGGATTTTTAGAGTCTCTCATTTCTTTCCACTGAGCAATCCAACCAGGTATTCTTCCTAGAGCAAACATAACAGTAAACATTTCGGTAGGTATACCTAAAGCTCTGTAAATAATACCAGAGTAAAAGTCCACATTAGGATATAATTTTTTTTCAATAAAGTATTCATCGTTTAATGCTTTTTCTTCAATTGATTTAGCAATTTCAAGTATTGGATCATCAATACCAAGATCATTAAGAACTTGATCAGCAGCTTTTTTAATTATTTTTGCTCTGGGATCAAAGTTTTTATAAACTCTATGACCAAATCCCATCAATCTAAATGGATCAGACTTATCTTTTGCTTTGTCAATATATTTGTCAATATCCGAACCATCATTTTTAATCAATTCTAGCATCTCAATTACAGCTTGATTAGCACCTCCATGTAATCTTCCCCAAAGGGCAGAAATTCCTGCAGATATTGATGCATATAAACCAGCATATGATGATCCTACGATTCTTACAGTTGATGTTGAACAATTTTGTTCGTGATCAGCGTGAAGAATCAAGAGTGTGTTCAAAGCATTAACTATTATATCATTTTGCTTATAGTCTTGATTTGGCTTAGCAAACATCATATACGCAATATTTTCTGTATACTCTAAATTATTGTTACTATAATTTAAAGGCAAACCTTTGATTTTTCGTAACGTCCAGGACGACATAATAGGAAACTTTGCAAGAAGTCTGATTGTAGATAAATACATTTTATCTTTTTCTGATGTACCTGCTGTATCTTTTAATGAAATTTTTGTTTCATTTAAAGGGTTAAATGCAATCAAAGCAGATGTAAGAGAAGATAATACACCCATTGGATGAGCAGATTTAGGGAAACTTTTAAAGATTTGCTTAAGATCTTCATCCACAAGAGCTTCTTCTCTAATATCCTCTTGAAACTTATGTATCTCTGACTTTGTTGGTAAATCTCCATAAATTAAAAGATAGGCGACTTCTAAAAAAGATTTTTTTTGACATAATTCATCAACAGAGTAGCCTCTATATCTTAAAATACCATTCTCTCCATCAAGGTAAGTTATTTCACTGATACAATGGCCTGTGTTTTTATAACCCGGATCATAGGTAATCAAACCTGTTTCTGACCTTAATTGATTTATATCAATTGCCTCCTCATTTTCAGATCCAGTAACTACAGGAAAAGTATAAGATTTTCCATCAAATTCAATTTTTGCAAATTTTCCCATAATTAGGTGTTTCTACAAATTTAATTTACCTGCAGTTAAGAAAAAAATTAATTAAAATTTAAATTAAGAAAGCTTTAAATTAAATGCCTCTTTTCCAGGAAATCTTGCATTTTTACCAAGCTCTTCCTCAATCCTTAGTAATTGATTATATTTTGACATTCTATCACTTCTTGACATTGAACCGGTTTTAATTTGACCAGTATTAAAAGCTACACAAAGGTCTGCGATAGTAGAATCTTCGGTTTCACCTGATCTATGAGAAATTACAGAGGTAAAATTATTGGCAGATGCAAGATTAATTGAAGAAATGGTCTCAGATAATGATCCGACTTGATTAAATTTTATAAGAATAGAATTCCCAATTTTTTCATTTATTCCTTTAGACAATCTATTTAAATCAGTTACAAAAAGATCGTCCCCAACAAGTTGAACTTTATCACCAATTTTTTCTGTTAAAAGCTTCCATCCGTCCCAATCATTTTCATCCATTCCATCCTCTATTGAAATTATTGGATATTTTTCACATAATTCAACTAAGAAGTCAACTTGCTGATTAGAATTTAACTTTGTTGAATTATTTTTTTCAAATATTGAATAATCATAATTTCCATCTTTAAAAAATTCTGATGACGCACAATCTAATGCTATCATTACATCTTTTTTCATCTCATATCCTGCTTTATTTACTGCCTCAATAATTGTATTTATTGCGTCTTCAGTACCATCTAGTTCTGGAGCAAATCCACCTTCGTCACCAACAGCTGTTGAAAGACCTCTAGACTTCAGAATAGACTTTAGATTATGAAAAACTTCATTACCAATCTGTAAAGCATTGGTAAAACTTTTTGCTCCGACAGGAACAATCATAAACTCTTGAAATGAAATTGGTGAGTCAGAATGACTTCCACCATTAATTATGTTCATAAGTGGAACAGGCAAAACATTTGAATTTGAATCACCTAAATATTTAAAAAGAGATATATTCTTTTCATTAGCAGCAGCCTTAGAAACAGCTAGAGAAACTGAAAGAATAGCATTTGCTCCAAGTTTAGATTTATTATTTGTACCATCCAGCTTAATCATTTTTTCATCAATAAGTTCCTGATCAAAAATTGATATATTATTTAATTCTTTTGAAATAATTTCATTTACATTTTTTACAGCATTAAAAACAGATTTCCCCATGTACGAGTCTAATTCATCTCTTAATTCTACAGACTCATGTTCACCTGTAGATGCTCCAGATGGAACAGCAGCCCTACCAATTATATTATTTGTTGTGATTACATCAGTTTCAACTGTAGGATTTCCTCTTGAGTCAAAAATCTGTCTCGATACTATATTTTTTATTTTAGTCATTGGTTAATTTAGTTTTGATAAGAATTGATCAAATAAATAATTTCCATCATTAGGACCAGGACCAGCCTCAGGATGATATTGAACGGAGAAACAATTCTTAGATTTTATTTCAAGACCAGCGACTGTTTGATCATTCAAATGTTTATGTGAGATTTTAACTGACTTGTTAGCAACAGCAGTATCATAATCAACAGCAAAACCATGATTTTGAGATGTTATTTCACCTTTACCTGTATTAATGTTTAAAACAGGGTGGTTGATACCTCTATGTCCATTAAACATTTTGTATGTTTTTATATCATTAGCCAATGCAATAACTTGATGACCAAGACAAATACCAAATAATGGATAATTTTTTTCAAGAATTTCTTTTGTTGTTTCTATCACTGTTTTTAATGGTTCAGGATCACCAGGACCATTTGAAAGGAAAAATCCATTAGGTTTAAATTTTAGCATTTCACCTAGACTTGAATTATATGGAAAAACTTTGACAAACATATCTCTTTTAACAAAATTATCAAGTATATTTTTTTTAATTCCTAAGTCGACTACTGCTAACCTTTTATTAGATTGTTTATTTCCAATTTCATAAGGTTCTTTTGTAGAAACTTTAGATGCAAGCTCTAATCCATTCATACTTGGAAAATTGCTAAGTTTTTTCTTGATATCTGAAATTTTATCGACCTCTGTAGTTATAGCAGCATTCATTGCACCATTATCTCTTATATACCTTACAAGAGCTCTAGTGTCAACATCACATAAAGTAACTAGTTTATTTGATTCAAACCATTTTTTAATTGATTTAGAGTTTGGTCTTGAGTTTACAGAACTAAAATTTTTACAAATTAGTCCACTGATATAAATTTTATTTGATTGAGATTCGGACATTTTGATACCGTAGTTTCCAATATGAGAAGTTGTAGTTACCATAATTTGTCCAAAATAAGATGGATCAGTAAATATTTCTTGATATCCAGTTACTCCAGTATTAAAACAGATTTCACCAAAAGAAGTGCCATTGATTCCGGTAGAACGACCATAAAAAATCGTACCGTCAGCTAACAGTACGACTCCTTTTTTCCTTTTTTTGTAAGTCATTTCAGAAAGTAAAATTACATAAAAAAAGGACATATGAAAAAACATATGTCCTTTTGTTAATTACTTTTTATTTAGTGTTATTAAGACTCAGCTTTTTCCTCTGAATCGACCACTTGTTCTTCAGAAGATTCCTTAAATTGATTTGAGTTATACAGGTTATTAAAATCTACAAGCTCAATCATAGCCATTGATGCATTATCTCCCATTCTGTTACCTAATTTGATTATTCTCGTATATCCACCTGGTCTATTAGCTACCTTTTGAGCTATCTCATCAAATAGAGTCTTGACACCATCCTTATTCCTCAATTTGCTAAAGCATAGTCTTCTATTATGTGTATTATCATTTTTAGACTTGGTAATTAAAGGCTCAATAAAAATCTTTAAAGCTTTAGCTTTAGTTGATGTAGTAGTAATCCTCTTATGCTCAATTAATGATACTGACATATTAGCTAACATAGCTTTTCTATGAGCTGACTTTCTACCAAGTTTAATTGTTTTTTTACCGTGTCTCATTGTTTAATCTTTATCTAGTTTATATTTAGTAAGATCCATACCAAATGATAAACCTTTTAGTATAACTAATTCTTCTAGCTCTGTTAAAGACTTTCTACCAAAGTTTCTAAACTTCATTAAGTCATTTTTATTAAAGGAAACAAGATCACCCAATGTATCAACCTCAGCAGCTTTTAGACAATTTAAAGCTCTAACAGATAAATCCATATCTATAAGCTTTGTCTTAAGAAGCTGTCTCATGTGAAGAGATTCTTCATCATAAGTCTCAGATTGAGCGATTTCATCTGCCTCAAGAGTAATAAGTTCATCAGAGAATAGCATGAAATGGTGAATAAGTATTTTTGCAGCTTCAGTAAGAGCATCTTTTGGATGAATAGAGCCATCGGTAATTATTTCAAAAACAAGTTTTTCAAAATCAGTCTTTTGTTCTACTCTGTAATTTTCAATATCATACTTAACATTCTTAATTGGAGTGTAAATTGAATCAATAGCAATTACCCCAACAGACTCATTATATTTTTTGTTTTCCTCAGATGGAACGTATCCTCTACCCTTATCAATGCTTAGTTCAATACTTAACTTAACATCTTTCTCAAGATTACATATAACAAGATCAGGATTAAGAATTTGGAAACCAGATATGAATTTTTGAAGGTCTGAGGCTTTTAGTACTTTCTGATTGCCAACTATTACATTAATCTTCTCGTTATCGACATCGTCAATTTGTCTCTTAAGTCTAATTTGCTTTATGTTTAAGATGATTTCTGTTACATCCTCGACAACTCCTTCAATTGTAGAAAATTCATGATCTACACCGTCAATTTTGATGGATGTAAACGCATAACCTTCTAAAGAAGATAATAATACTCTTCTAAGAGCGTTACCAATAGTTAAACCATATCCTGGTTCTAAAGGTCTAAATTCGAATTTACCATGAGACTCTGTAGAGTCTGTCATGATTACTTTATCTGGTTTTTGAAAGTTTAAAATTGCCATATTTTTTATTTTGAGTATAATTCAACAATAAGTTGTTCCTTAATATTTTCAGGAATTTGCTCTCTTTCAGGAAGAGAAATAAATTCACCTTCAAGACGTTCTCTATTAAATTTTATCCATTCATATTCAGATATATTTTCTCTGAGAGAACTCTCAATTGCTTTTAGAGACTTAGATTTCTCTCTTATAGAAATCTTGTCTCCAGGTCTTAGCGTGTATGATGGAATATTAACAATTGATCCATTGACAAGTATATGTTTGTGAGAGACTAACTGTCTTGCACCATCTCTTGTATTAGATATTCCCATCCTAAATACAACATTATCTAGTCTAGATTCACATAGCTGTAAAAGTAGTTCACCTGTAATACCTTTCCCTCTGTTTGCCTTATCATATATGTTTCTAAACTGCTTTTCAAGAATACCATAGGTGTATTTTGCTTTCTGCTTTTCCATAAGCTGAATTGCATATTCTGATTTTTTGGCTCTTCTTTTTGTATTACCATGTTGCCCCGGTGGGTAATTTTTTTTCTCTAAAGTACGATCCTCACCAAATAAGGGTTCACCGAACTTTCTAGATATTTTTGTTTTTGGTCCTCTGTATCTTGCCATTTAAATTCTATTAATTAAACTCTTCTTCTTTTTGGTGGTCTACATCCATTATGTGGCATAGGAGTAACATCAACAATTTCAGAAACTTCTAAGCCGTTGTTATGTAAAGTTCTAATAGCTGATTCTCTTCCATTTCCAGGTCCTTTTACTAAAACTTTAATTCTTCTAACACCAGCATCATGAGCGGTTTTAGCTGCATCCTCTGCCGCAGTTTGAGCAGCAAACGGAGTATTTTTCTTAGAACCTCTAAAACCCATTTTTCCTGCTGAGGACCATGAAATAACTTCACCTTTTAAATTAGTAATTGATATAATAATGTTATTGAATGAAGCGTTTATATGAGCTTCACCAGTTGTATCAACAATTACTTTTCTTTTTTTACTAGTAGATTTTGCCATAATTATTTAGTTGCTTTTTTCTTATTAGCTACAGTTTTTCTTTTTCCTTTTCTTGTTCTGGAATTATTTTTTGTTCTTTGACCTCTTAGTGGTAAACCAGTCCTATGTCTAATACCTCTAAAACTTCCAATATCCATTAATCTTTTAATGTTTAATTGTGTCTCTGATCTTAACTCACCTTCAATTTGAAGTTTTCCAACAACATCCCTTACACTAGCAATATCTTTATCATCCCAATCAGAAACTTTCTTATTTAAATCAACTTTAGCTTCTTCTAAGATTGTTAACGCAAGGCTTCTACCTATTCCATATATGTAGGTTAAAGCTATTGCTCCTCTTTTATCCTTTGGTATATCTATTCCTGAAATTCTTGCCATAATTAACCTTGTCTTTGTTTAAATCGTGGATTCTTTTTATTAATTACATATAATCGACCTTTCCTTCTGACGATTTTACATTCACTACTTCTTTTCTTTATTGATGCTCTTACTTTCATAATATTTTTACATTCTAAATGTTATTCTTGCCTTTGTCAAATCATATGGACTCATTTCAAGTTTTACTTTATCACCTGGAAGAAGCTTTATATAATGCAAACGCATCTTACCAGAAATATGAGCAGTAACAACATGTCCATTCTCAAGTTCTACTCTAAACATAGCATTAGAAAGAGCCTCTTTAATTTTACCTTCTTGTTCTATAGATTTCTGTTTAGCCATATTATATAGTTGGTTTACTTCTCATTGAACCAGATTTCATAAGTCCATCATAATGATGATTAAGTAAATATGCATTTACTTGCTGTATTGTGTCAATAGCAACTCCTACCATAATTAGAAGAGATGTACCTCCATAAAAAAGTGCCCAACCTTGTTGCATACCAATTAATTGGACAACTATAGCAGGGAAGATTGCTATAACTGCTAGATAAAGAGATCCAGGAAAAGTAATATAAGACATCACTGAATCTAAATATTCTGATGTTTCGTTACCTGGTCTTATACCAGGGACAAATCCACCGCTTCTTTTTAAATCATCTGACATTTTATTAGTAGGTACTGTAATAGCAGTATAGAAAAATGTAAAGATTATAACTAGAAGTGCAAATAAAACATTATACCATAATCCAAATATGTCAGAAAAACTTGCTTGAAGCCATTGACCAATTGATGAGTCACTAAAAACACTACCAATTGTTGCTGGTGCAAACATTAGTGCCTGAGCAAAGATTATTGGCATAACACCTGAAGCATTAAGCTTTAGGGGTATATATTGTCTTGTAGCCATACCTGGAGATTGAGATCCAGGTACAGAGTTTCTTCTTGCATATTGAACAGGTATTTGTCTTACAGCCATAACTAATAGTATTGATAATAGAATAACTACTAACCACACTGCTAGCTCTATAACTACCATTATTAAACCTCCGTTACTTTCAGAAACTCTTGAGACAAGGTTTTGGGTAAACGAAAGTGGTAAAGTAGCAACAATACCAACAGTTATAAGAAGTGATATTCCATTTCCAATTCCTTTGTCTGTTATTTTTTCACCTAGCCACATTGCAAAAATACAACCCGTAACTAGAATAATAATTGATGATAGAACGAACATTGGGGTTCTACCAAAAATAAATGCACTATCAGGAACACCAAGTGCACTAAGTCCGTATAAATAAGCAGGAGCCTGAACAACACAGATAAAGATTGTTAGCCATCGAGTAATTTGTGTTATTTTTTTTCTACCACTCTCACCTTCTTTCTGAAGCTTTTGAAGATATGGAAGAGCTACACCCATTAATTGAACAACAATAGCTGCTGAAATATATGGCATAATACCAAGTGCAAATATGGATGCATTTGCGAAAGCACCACCAGTGAATGCATTTAATATACCTAATAAGCCTCCTCCATCAGATCTTGTTGAAAGATCAGACAAAGCAAGAGAATCAACACCAGGAAGCACAACCTGAGCTCCTAATCTGTAGACCAATAGTAAACCTAGAGTAAAAAGAATTCTATCTCTTAGCTCTTTAATATTATATATATTTTTTATTATGTCTACTAATTTATTCACTTTATATCTTAGTTATTTTTCCACCTGCCTTTTCAATTAATTTTTCAGCTGATGCAGAAAATTTATGAGCAGCGACATTTACAGGAACATCAATTTTTCCTCTGCCTAAAACTTTAATAAGATCACCTTTTTTAACAATTCTTAACTCAATCATTTTTTCAAAGGTTAAATCTTTTTTGATTTTTTTATCTTCAACTAAAGTCTGTATATCATCTACGTTAATAGTTTTATATTCAATTCTATTTATATTATTAAAACCAAACTTTGGAATCCTTCTTTGAAGTGGCATCTGTCCACCTTCAAAACCTATCTTTCTAGAATATCCAGATCTTGACTGAGAACCATTATGACCTTTTGTTGAGGTACCTCCTTTTCCAGAACCTTGACCTCTACCAAGCCTTTTACCACTTGTCTTGTTTGAACCTTTTACAGGCTGTAAATTATTTAAGCTCATAATTATTTGTTTACAGAATTAATCTCTACAAGATGTTTAACTTTATCTATCATGCCAGAAATTGATGGGCTTAACTCATGTTCAACTTCCATTCCAATTTTCCTTAAGCCTAAAGCCCTAAGAGTTCTCTTTTGAGACTCTAGTTTTTTAATCGTACTTCTTACTTGTTTAATTCTAACTTTCTTGCTCATCCTTTAAATACTTTATCAAGAGAAATACCTCTTTGTTTTGAAATCATTAACGGACTTCTTAAATTAAGTAGTGCGTCAAAGGTAGCTTTAACAACATTATGTGGATTTGAGGATCCCTGAGATTTAGAAAGTACATTTTGAACACCAACAGCTTCTAAAACAGTTCTTACTGCACCACCAGCAATTACCCCCGTACCTTCAGTTGCAGGCTTAATAAATACTTTAGCACCTCCAAATTTACCTTTTTGCTCATGTGGAAGTGTTCCGTTATCAATTGGAATCCTTACTAAATTTTTCTTTGCATCTTCAACAGCTTTAGAAATTGCAATTGTAACTTCTTTTGCTTTTCCAAGACCGTGTCCAACAACACCATTTTCATCACCTACCACAACAATAGCAGAGAATCCAAAAGCCCTACCACCTTTAGTCACTTTAGTTACTCTTTGAATACCTACAAGTCTATCTTTAAGATCTAATCCAGCAGGTTTTACAAGTTCGACGTTTTTATAATTTTTATACATAATTAAAATTTAAGTCCACCTTCCCTTGCACCTTCAGCAAGTGATTTAACTCTTCCATGATAAAGGTAACCACCTCTATCAAATTTTATTTTTTTAATACCTTTTTTAACAGCTTTTTCAGCAAGTATCTTACCGACATTAAATGAAACATCCATGTTAGTCTCTAATTTTAAATCAGTGATAGACTTGTCACGAGAAGAAGATTGCATTAAAGTCTTTCCACTAACATCGTCGATTAACTGGCAATAAATTTCTTTGTTACTTCTAAATACAGATAATCTAGGAGAATCTGATGTACCTGAAATCACTTTCTTAATTCTTTGTCTAATTCTATTTCTTCTGTATGTCTTAGTATTTCCCATATTAAGCTGATTTACCTGCTTTTCTTCTTATTTGTTCACCAACGAACTTAATACCTTTTCCTTTGTAAGGCTCTGGCTTTCTAAAAGAACGAATTTTAGCAGCAACATGACCTACTAGTTGCTTGTCCATTGATGTAAGTTTAATAATTGGATTTTGTCCTTTTTCATTAATAGCTTCGACTTTAACCTCTGGAGCTATATCCAATACAATCGTGTGAGAAAACCCAAGTGAAAGATCTAATTTTTGACCAGAATTGCTTGCTCTGTAACCAACCCCAACTAGTTCAAGTTCTTTTGTAAAACCTTCTGAAACTCCAGTTACCATATTTGCAACTAGTGATCTGTATAATCCATGCTTTGATTTGTGATCCTTAGATTCAGAATTTCTTTTTACTAGAATTGTATTATCTGATATATCAAAGCTAACTCCATCAAAAACTTGAGACATTTCACCATTTTTACCATTGACAGTAATAACATTATTATTAACGTTTACTGAAACACCTTCTGGAATACTTATTGGATTATTTCCTATTCTTGACATAACTTATATTTTAAAATACATAACAGATTAATTCACCCCCAATATTCTGGCTAGCAGCTTGCTTCCCTGTCATAACACCTTTTGATGTAGAAACTATTGATATTCCCAAACCATTTAAAATTCTTGGGAATTCTTGAGAATTAGAGTATTTTCTCAAACCAGGCTTACTAATTCTTTGTATTTCTTTAATTACAGGCTCTTTAGAAATTGAATCGTACTTCAAAGCAATTTTTATACTACCTTGATTGTTTTTTGTTTCCTCGAACTTATAACTAAGAATGTAACCTTGATCAAAAAGTATTTTTGTGATATCCTTCTTAATATTAGATGAAGGTATGTCAACAACTTTATGACCTGCCATGCTGGCATTTCTAATTCTAGTTAAATAATCTGCAATAGTGTCTGTATACATAATCTTTAATTTACCAACTTGCTTTAGTTACTCCTGGGATTAAACCTTTATTAGCCATTTCTCTAAACATAACTCTAGAAACCCCAAATTGCCTTATATATCCTTTTGGTCTTCCAGTAAGTTTACATCGGTTATGTAATCTAATAGGTGAAGCATTTTTAGGAAGTTTTTGAAGACCCACATAATCTTTTGCATCTTTTAGTGCTTGCCTTTTTGCAGCATATTTTGCAACTATACGTTGTCTTTTTCTTTCCCTAGCTTTCATTGATTCTTTTGCCATAATTCTTATTTTTTAAATGGTAATCCTAAATCTGTTAATAATGCTTGAGCCTCTTTATCAGAGTTTGTACTTGTAACAAAGGTTATATCCATACCTGCAATCTTATTTACTCTATCGATGTTTATCTCAGGAAATATAATTTGTTCTCTAATTCCAAGATTGTAATTTCCTCTCCCATCAAATCCTTTGGGGTTTATACCTTGGAAATCTCTAACCCTAGGAAGAGCAATAGTAATAAGCCTATCAAGAAATTCATACATTCTCTCACCTCTTAATGTTACTTTAGCTCCAATTGGAGATCCTTTACGAAGCTTAAATGAAGCAACATCCTTCTTTGATAGAGTTGCAATAGCTTTTTGACCTGAGATAAGTGTTAATTCCTCAACAGCATGATCTACAAGTTTTTTATCACTAACTGCAGCACCAACTCCTCTAGAAATAACAATTTTTTCTAAAACTGGAACCTGCATTATGTTATCCAACTGAAGTTTGTCTTTTAATTCATTAACGATCTTGTTAGAGTAATCTTCTTTAAGTCTTGGTGTATAGCTCATTTTTAGATTATTTCTTTAGATTTTTTAGATATCCTAACTTTTTTTCCATCCTCAACTTTATAACCTACCCTAGTTTTCTCACCATCCTTAGTCATTAATGATAAATTAGAAATATTAATAGGTAGCTGTTTCTCAACTATACCACCTTTAGGATTCTCAGAGTTTGGCTTAGTATGTCTTTTAACTGTATTAACGCCTTCGACAATTGCTTTATTTGAGTTATAAAGGATTTTAAGGACTGTACCTTTAGCTCCTTTATTCTCTCCGGCAATAACTAATACTTGATCTCCTTTTTTTATTTTTATTTTATTCATCACATTCAATATTATAAAACTTCAGGTGCAAGAGATACTATTTTCATAAATTGCTTATCTCTTAATTCTCTAGCCACAGGGCCGAATACTCTAGTTCCTCTCATCTCTCCTGTTTGAGATAATAAAACACAAGCATTTTCATCGAATCTAATGTAAGATCCATCATTTCTTCTAACTTCTTTTTTTGTTCTAACAACTACCGCAATTGAAACTTGACCTTTTTTTACAGTTCCATTTGGAGTAGCATCTTTAACAGTTACAACAATTTTATCACCTAGTCTGGCATACCTTCTTTTCGTTCCACCTAAAACTCTTATAGTTAGAACTTCTTTTGCTCCAGTATTATCTGCTACCTTAAGTCTTGATTCTTGTTGTACCATTTTATTTTGCTCTTTCTATTATTTCTACAATTCTCCACTTTTTTGTCTTACTCATTGGTCTAGTCTCCATAATTTTTACAGTATCTCCTTCATTACAATCATTCTTTTCATCGTGTGCAACGTACTTTTTTGTTTTTAAGACAAACTTTCCATACACAGGATGCTTTACTTTTTTAACCTCTGAAACAACAACAGACTTATCCATTTTATCAGATGAAACAATTCCAATTCTTTCTTTTCTTAAACTTCTAGTTGACATTTAATCTTGTTTTTTTTCGTTTAATATTGTTTTTAACTTAGCTATCTGTCTTCTTAAAATTTTAATTTCAAGAGGATTTTCAATAGTTTGAACTGAGTTATTGAATTTAAGTTGTGATAATTTTTTTGATGTATCAGTCAGCTTTTCGTTTAACTCGTCAATGGTCATATTTCTAATTTCAGTTATCTTCATAATTATCCTTCAAAATCTCTTGCTACTATAAACTTCGTTTTAACAGGCAGTTTTTGTGCAGCTAATCTTAATGCCTCTTTAGCAACTGCAATTGGTACACCAGATGCTTCAAAAAGAACTCTTCCGGGCTTTACAACTGCAACAAAATATTCAGGAGCACCCTTACCTTTACCCATCCTAACCTCAAGGGGTTTTTTTGTAATTGGTTTATCTGGGAAAATTTTAATCCAAAGCTGACCTTCTCTTTTCATGTATCTTGTAGCAGCAATCCTAGCAGCCTCTATCTGTCTTGAAGTTAAAAACTTAGACTCTAAAGATTTAATTCCAAACATACCATTAGATAGTCTATGTCCTCTCTGGGACAAACCTTTCATTCGGCCTTTCTGAGCTTTTCTGTATTTAGTTCTTTTTGGTGTTAACATATCTAATTAACTTTTTCTTTCTCTTTGTCTATTATTCTTCTTAGAATTACCAGAAGACTTTTTCATTCCCACTAATGGAGATAATTCTCTTTTTCCATATACTTCACCTTTCATTATCCAAACCTTAATTCCAAGTCTACCATAAGTAGTATGAGCTTCAACTATAGCATAGTCAATATCCGCCCTAAAAGTAGAAAGAGGAATTCGACCTTCTTTATATGACTCTGACCTAGCCATTTCTGCACCATTCAGTCTTCCTGATATTTGAATTTTAATACCTTCAGCATTCATTCTCATTGCTGCAGCAATAGCCATTTTTATTGCTCTTCTAAAGGAAATTCTATTCTCAATTTGTCTTGCAATACTGTTACCTACAAGGAAGGAGTCTAATTCAGGTCTTTTAATTTCATGTATGTTGAGCTGAACGTCTTTTGAGGTAATCTTTTTTAATTCCTCTTTTAATTTATCAACTTCTTGACCAGCTTTACCAATTATAATTCCAGGTCTAGCTGTAGTAATAGTAATGATTATTGACTTAAGTGTTCTTTCAATTATTATGCTTGAAACACTAGCACGTGAAAGTCTTGCATAAATATACTTTCTAATCTTATCATCTTCTGCAAGCTTATCTCCATAATCTCTTCCTCCATACCAGTTAGAATCCCAGCCTCTAATAATACCTAATCTATTTCCTATTGGATTTGTTTTTTGTCCCATTTAATTTATTGTTTTTGATGAAAGTATTAATGTTACATGATTAGATCTTTTTCTAATTCTATGAGCTCTACCCTGAGGAGCTGTCCTTATTCTTTTGAGCATACCAGCACTATCAACTCTAATCTCTTTGACAAACAGCTGAGCTGAGTCTATATCAGCATTTTCATTCTTAAGTTGCCAATTAGAAATTGCTGAGACAAGAAGCTTTTCTAATCTTCTTGAAGCCTCCTTTGGACTAAATTTTAAAATAGATAGAGCGCTTGAGATATCTTCACCTCTTATTTGATCAGCTACTAATCGCATCTTTCTAGGAGAAGTAGGGCAATTATTAAGTTTAGCAAATGCTAAGTCTTTCTTTACCTCTTTTATTTTCTCTGCGCTATTTCTTTTTCTTGAACCCATTATCTTTTATTTCCAGAATGTCCTCTAAAGGATCTTGTCGGAGAAAACTCTCCTAGTTTATGACCAACCATATTTTCTGTTATATAAACAGGAATAAATTGTCTACCATTATGAACGGCAATAGTCTGTCCAACAAAGTCAGGAATAATCATAGAAGATCTTGACCATGTTTTAATAACAGTTTTTTTATTATCCTCTAAATTCTTGTTAACCTTCTTTAGAAGGCTAAGATGAACATATGGTCCTTTTTTTAATGATCTAGACATACTTTTTTATTTTTTTCTTCTTTCAATAATAAATTTTGAAGATGCTTTCTTCTTCGATCTTGTTCTATATCCTTTTGCAGGAATACCTTTTTTAGACCTAGGATGACCACCGGATGCTTTTCCTTCACCTCCACCCATTGGATGGTCAACAGGGTTCATAGCAACAGGTCTAGTTCTTGGTCTAATACCTAACCATCTCTTTCTACCTGCTTTTCCTGATGATACTAACTGGTTATCTGAATTAGAGACAGCACCTATTGTGGCATAACATGTATTTAATATCAACCTTGTCTCTCCAGAAGGTAACTTGATTGTAACATACTTACCGTCTTTAGCCATTAACTGGGCAAATGATCCAGCACTTCTAGAAATGCTAGCACCTTTTCCTGGATTAAGCTCAATACACGAAATTATTGTACCAAGAGGAATTTTACTTACAGGCATCGCGTTACCAATTTCAGGTGTTGCTTTGTCACCAGACATAACACTTTGTCCAACTTTTAAACCATTTTGAGCAATAATGTATCTCTTCTCACCATCTTTATATTCTACTAGAGAGATAAATGCAGTTCTGTTAGGATCATATTCAATAGATTTAACCTCAGCAATTACATCAAACTTATCTCTTTTGAAATCAATAATTCTATATCTTCTTTTATGACCACCACCACGGTACTTACTTGTCATTTTACCATGGTTATTTCTACCACCAGTTCTCTTTTTTGTAGTTAGTAAAGACTTTTCAGGTTTATCTGTTGTGATGGCATCAAATCCATTTACAATTCTGAATCTCTGCGAGGGTGTTACTGGTTTTAATTTTCTTACAGGCATAATTATAGATTAGCGAAGAAGTCAATTCTATCTCCTTCAGATATTTTTACTACCGCTTTCTTGTATGAACCTTTCTTACTATTTTGAATACCTCTTTTGGTATATCTAGTTCTAGACTCTGCTCCATATATCATGGTTCTTACTTTCTTTACTGAAACTCCATAAGAAGATTCAACTGCTTTTTTAATTTCAACTTTATTAGCATTCTTAGACACAAGAAAAGTGTAAGTATTTCTTAGTTCACTTTCGTTGGATGCTTTTTCAGTTAATATTGGTTTTATAAGTATATCCATAATATAATTTATTTCAAGGTTGATTCTATTCCCTCAACCGCACTTTCTAAAATCAAGATGTTATTTGCATCAGTAATTTCATAAGTGTTTAATTCTGAGTTAATTATAACTTTAGAATTTTTAATGTTTCTTGATGATAAATAAATGTTATTATTAATTTCATTTATTACCAATAATGTCTTTTTTGATTCCAATCCAAATGCTTTGATAATTTTCAAATAATCAGAAGTTTTTGGATTTGATAGCTTGAAATCCTCTAATATTAATATCTCATTATTTTTCACCTTGTAGGCTAATGCAGATTTTCTAGCAAGCTTTTTTACCTTTTTATTTATTTTTTGATAATAAGATCTAGGTCTTGGGCCAAATATTGTACCACCTCCTCTAAATAATGGGTTTTTAATACTTCCAGCCCTAGCAGTACCTGTACCTTTTTGCTTTTTTATCTTTCTAGTACTTCCTGCAATCTCAGCTCTTTCCTTTGACTTATGAAGACCTTTTCTATTGTTTGCAAGATATTGTTTAACATCAAGATAAATAGCATGATCATTTGGCTCAATACCAAATATAGCTTTGTCAAGCTTAATTTTTTTATCAGTTTCTTTACCCTTTATGTTATGTACTTTAAGCTCCATTATTTTCTAACTGTTATATATGAGTTGTTATGACCAGGAACACTTCCCTTTACAATTAAAATATTATCCTCCGACATTACTTTAACAACTTTTAAATTCAATACCTTAACTTTTGAATTTCCTGTTTGACCAGCCATTCTCATTCCTTTAAATACTCTTGAAGGATCAGAACCAGCACCAATAGAACCTGGAGCTCTCATCCTGTTATGCTGACCATGTGTTGAATCACCTACACCAGCAAATCCGTGTCTTTTAACAACACCTTGAAAACCTTTACCCTTTGTTATACCAGAAATATCTACAAACTCTCCTTCAACAAAATGATCAACAGTTATCTTATCTCCCAATTTAAAGTCACCATTGAATCCCTTGAACTCGACAAGTTTATTCATAGGTTTAGATTTGCTTTTCTTGAATTGACCTTCATATGACTTAGTAGTATTTTTGATTTTTTCATCAAATCCAAGCTGAAAAGAAAAATAGCCATCTTTATCATCAGTTTTAATTTGAGTAATAGTACAAGGTCCTACCTGAAGTATAGTACAAGGAATGTTCTTACCACTTTCGTCGTAAATACTAGTCATTCCTATTTTTTTTCCAATTATACCTGACATAATGATTACACTTTAATTTCAACTTCAACTCCACTAGGAAGCTCTAACTTCATTAGAGCATCTACAGTTTTTGATGAAGAACTATATATATCTAATAGCCTTTTATAAGAACACAGTTTAAATTGCTCTCTTGATTTTTTATTTACATGAGGAGATCTAAGAACAGTAAAAATCTTTTTGTGAGTTGGAAGAGGTATAGGTCCAGAAACAATAGCACCAGTATTCTTAACAGTCTTCACAATCTTGTCAGCAGACTTGTCAACTAAGTTGTAGTCGTAAGATTTTAATTTTATTCTAATTTTCTGACTCATAATTTATTTTTTATTCTGTTGTATTTCCTCTTATTTCAGAAATAACAGTTTCTGATATATTAGAAGGAGTTTCTGCATAATGAGAAAATTCCATTGTTGAAGTTGCTCTACCTGATGATAGAGTTCTTAATGATGTAACATATCCAAACATTTCAGATAATGGAACCTCACCTTTCACAACTTTTGCTCCTGCTCTATCATCCATAGAGTTAACCTGACCTCTTCTCCTATTTAAATCTCCTACTATATCACCCATATTCTCTTCTGGAGTAATAACTTCTAATTTCATTATAGGCTCCATAATAACCGCTTTTGCAGCTTTAGCTGCTACCTTAAATGCAATTTTTGCAGCAAGTTCAAAAGAAAGTGAATCAGAATCTACAGGGTGGAAAGAACCATCCTCAAGAGTTACCTTCATAGAATCAACTTCAAATCCAGCAAGAGGACCATTTTTCATTGAATCCTTAAATCCTTTTTCAACAGATGGAATATACTCTCTAGGGATATTTCCACCTTTAATTAAGTTTACAAATTCAAGACCAGATTTACCTTGTTCACCTGGTTCAATTGTAAATACAATATCAGCAAATTTACCACGCCCTCCAGTTTGCTTTTTATAAACTTCCCTATGGCTTGCAGATTGAGTTAGAGCTTCTTTGTACTCAACTTGAGGTTGACCTTGATTAACTTCTACTTTAAACTCCCTTCTAAGTCTGTCAACAATAATATCTAGGTGTAACTCACCCATACCTGAAATAACAGTCTGACCAGAGGCTTCATCAGTTTTTACTTGGAATGTTGGATCTTCCTCAGCAAGTTTTGAAAGGGCTAGCCCAAGCTTATCAACATCAGCTTTTGTTTTTGGCTCAACAGCAACACCAATTACGGGATCAGGGAATACCATACTTTCCAGAATAATTGGGGCTTTTTCAAATGAAAGAGTATCACCTGTTTTAATATCTTTAAATCCAACTGCCGCACCAATATCTCCAGCTTCGATAAAGTCAATAGCATTTTGCTTGTTGGAGTGCATTTGGTATATTCTTGAAATTCTTTCTCTGTCACCTGATCTGTTATTTAGGACATAAGAACCTGCATCAAGTCTTCCAGAATAAACTCTAAAGAAAGCAAGTCTTCCTACAAATGGATCAGTGGCAATTTTGAATGCTAGAGCAGAAAATGGTTCTGAAACCTTTGGTAATCTTGAAATTTCCTCTTCAGAATCTGGCTTAGTTCCAACAATTGCATCTTTATCTTCAGGTGAAGGCAAATATCTACACACAGCGTCCAAAAGAAATTGAACACCTTTGTTTTTGAATGCTGAACCACAGATCATAGGAATTATACTAATATCTTGTGTAGCAGCTCTAAGTGCATTATGAACTTCATCTTCAGTAATAGAGTCTGGATCATCGAAATATTTCTCAAGTAAATTTTCATCATATTCAGCAACAGCTTCAATCAGTTCACCTCTAAGTCTTTCAGCTTCTTCTTTTAAATCATCTGGAATGTCAACAACATCAAATGTTGATCCAAAATTATCCTCATGCCAAACCATTGCAACATTCTTTACAAGGTCAACAATACCCTTGAAATCCTCTTCGTCACCAATATTAAGAACAATTGGTACTGCTTTTGAACCTAACTTTTCAATTACTTGATTACAAACACCTAAGAAGTTTGAACCTTGTCTATCCATTTTGTTAACAAAGCCTATTCTAGGAACTTTATAATTATCAGCTAGCCTCCAATTTGTTTCAGACTGAGGCTCTACACCATCAACAGCTGAAAATAAAAAAACAAGACCATCAAGAACTCTTAATGATCTATTTACCTCAACTGTGAAATCAACGTGACCTGGGGTGTCTATAATGTTGAAATGATATGATTTGGTTGAATCAATAGCATTACCTTGATCAGTTGGAAAATTCCAGTTACATGTTGTGGCTGCAGATGTAATTGTAATACCTCTTTCTTGTTCCTGTTCCATCCAATCCATAGTTGCTGCACCATCATGAACCTCACCAATTTTGTGACTTACTCCAGTGTAGAATAAAATTCTTTCAGTAGTGGTAGTTTTACCAGCATCAATGTGAGCTGCAATACCAATATTTCTTGTAAATTTTAAATCTCTTGCCATAATAATGTATTAAAATCTGAAGTGTGAGAATGCTTTATTTGCTTCAGCCATTTTGTGAGTATCAACACGCTTTTTAACAGCAGCACCTTCTTCTTTAGCAGCTGCTAATATTTCTTGTGCAAGTTTAACAGCCATTGACTTTTCATTTCTTTTTCTTGAAGATGCTATAAGCCACTTCATAGCTAATGAAATTTTTCTATCAGGTCTAATGGGTGAAGGTATTTGAAATGTAGCTCCTCCTACTCTTCTGCTTCTAACTTCAACTTGTGGCATAACATTTGAAAGAGCATCTTTCCACAATTCAAGAGAGGTCTTTTCTTTATCTTCTTTTTTACTTTCAATAATTTCTATCGCATCATAGAAAATCTTATATGCTGTAGATTTTTTTCCCTGCTGCATAAGGTTATTGACAAACCTTGTTACCAATTGGTCATTAAACTTTGGATCAGGAATAAGGTCTCTTTTCTTGGATTGTTTCTTTCTCATTATGGTTTATTTTTTTGGTTTTTTACCACCATACTTGGACCTTCGTTGCAGTCTCCCTTCCACACCAGCAGTGTCTAATGCTCCTCTGACAATATGGTATCTAACTCCAGGAAGATCTTTAACTCTACCTCCTCTTACCAAAACGATTGAGTGTTCTTGAAGATTGTGACCTTCACCTGGAATGTATGCATTGACTTCTTTTCCATTAGTAAGCCTAACCCTTGCTACTTTTCTCATAGCAGAATTTGGCTTTTTTGGAGTAGTAGTATATACCCTTGTACAAACTCCTCTTTTTTGAGGCGATTTATCAAGTGCAGCGGACTTA
The DNA here is from genome assembly GCA_016780245.1 of Flavobacteriaceae bacterium. GTDB lineage: Bacteria > Bacteroidota > Bacteroidia > Flavobacteriales > Flavobacteriaceae > Marisimplicoccus. The sequence continues at coordinate 56,506 of JADHME010000002.1, forward strand.
CTCTTTTTTGACTGTGAAGTCCTTCCTTTTCTAACTAATTGCGATATTGTCGGCATACAATAATTATTAAATTCCGTATTAAAGCGTGCAAATTTAAAATTTTTTTTTGGTTATTGTATGTATTATTGCATGTTTTTTTTAAAAAAAACAATAATAAACTTAAAGAATTACACCAGAGGCAATTAATTGATTTTTCTGGTAAATAGCTACAAATTGACCTGGAGTTATAGCAGATTGAAATTCTTTAAATTCTACAAAAAGAAAGTCATCAAATTTTTCAACTTTTATATCTTGAAGTTTTTGCCTGTACCTTATTCTTGCTTTCAATTCTAAATCCTTTAAAATCAGATAGTTATAAGTATTATTTACCCAATTAATCTCAGAGTATTTTATTTTTAATACTTTTTTAAGCAATCCAGGGTGACTTTTTCCTTCACCAACATAAATTTCATTTGAAGATGTATTTGTAGAGATAACAAACAATGGATCTTTGTAACCACCTATTGACAAACCTTTTCTCTGCCCAATTGTAAAAAAATGAGCTCCATGGTGTTGACCAATTATTCTTCCATCATTTTTTTTGTAAGAAATTCTAGTTGAGAGAAACTCTAGTTCTTCATATTTGTCAAGTTGATTTATATCATTTTTATATAAATCTGACTCCGAGAATATCTCGATAACATCACCTGTTCTTTTCTTTAATTTTTGTTGTAAAAAATCAGGAAGACTTACCTTTCCGACAAAGCAAAGTCCCTGTGAGTCTTTTTTCTCAGCTGTAATTAAATTATTTTCTCTAGCAATCTTTCTTACTTCTGTTTTACTTAGATCACCTATTGGAAAAATTATTTTTTTTAATTGACTTTGACTAAGTTGACATAAAAAATATGATTGATCTTTAAGATTATCAATACCAGCATGAAGTTGGTAAGTAACATCTTCATTATTATTGTCCTCAATTACTCTACAATAGTGACCAGTTGCAACATAATCCGCACCTAGTGAAATAGCAATATCCATGAACACATCAAACTTTATTTCTCTGTTGCATAAAATGTCAGGATTTGGTGTATTTCCTTTTGAATACTCATCAAACATATAGTCAATTATTCTTTCTTTGTACTCTTTACTTAAATCAACTGTTTGGAATGGTATATTTAATTTTTCTGCAACAAGCATTGCATCATTACTGTCTTCTAACCAAGGACATTCATCAGAAATAGTTACATTTTCATCATGCCAATTCTTCATAAATAAACCTATCAAATCGTAGCCTTTCTTTTTTAATAAAAAGGCTGCAACACTTGAGTCTACTCCTCCAGACAAGGCTATAACTACTTTATTTGTTTTCATTGAGACTATTGACCTCTACTTTTCTTTTGTTTCTCTGCTTCCTCAAGAGCCTTTTGAAGCCTAGCTCTAAATCCACCAACTTTTAATGGCTTCTTTTTATTCTCTTCGATTTCTGATAATACTTTTTGATCATCAATAATAAAGTTTTTGATAACTAACATTAATATAATGGTTAATAAATTTGAGATGAAGTAATAAAGACTTAGACCACTAGCATAATTGTTAAAGAAAAATAGCATCATTACAGGCATCATATACATTATTACCTTCATATTAACACCTCCTGTTTGAGAAGGAGACATCATTTGCTGACCAGTAGTCATTTTTGTATAAAAGAAGATTGCTGCAGATGCTAAAATTGGGAATAAACTAATATGATCTCCATATAAAGGTATGTAAAATCCAAGGTCTAGAATTGAATCATAAGATGATAAGTCATCAGCCCATAAAAAGCTTTTTTGTCTTAGGGAAAAAGCTACGGGGAAAAATGTAAATAGTGCAAAGAAAATTGGCATTTGAAGAAATGCTGGCAAACAACCAGACATCGGATTAGCTCCAGACTTAGTATAAAGGTTCATAGTTTCCTGTTGCTTCTTCATTGGATCATCCCCAAACTTTTCATTAATAATTTCAAGTTCAGGTTTTAAAATTTTCATTTTGATCTGAGATAAATATGACTTATATGTTAGAGGAGATATAGCAACCTTAACAATTATTGTCATTAAAATTATTGATATTCCATAGGAAAAATAATTTGTTAAAAATGAAAATAGTGGAAAGAAGATAAATCTATTTAACCAGCCAAAAATACCCCATCCTATTGGAACTGAGTTTTCAAGATTTAAATTATACTCCTTTAAAGTTTCATAGTCAGTTGGGCCATAATACATGCTAAAACTTAGTTGATTATCTGAGTCAAGACTTAGTGGAATATTTGCAAGAAATCTTTTTGTAAATTTTTTATCCAAAGCATCATTTCCGGAAAGATCCTCTGAGCTAATTTCAACTTGGTTAGATTCATTATTTAAAATTAAAATAGAACTAAAGAAATGTTCTCTAAAAGACACCCAATTAACGTTGTCTATTACCTTATTTGTAGTACCAGAAACGGATAAGTAAGAATCTTTATTGTTTTCAAAACCATAAGATAATGCTGTGTATCTGTTTTCATAGTCTATACTTTTTGAATTTCTAAATGAATCTCTACCCCATATCAACTCAACATTTTCATAATTTGAATTTGTATTATCAATTATATCTAATTCAAAATCAACTATGCTAGAGTTATCTGCTAAAAAAAATGACAGCTCGAGTTCACTCCTAGAATCAATTTGAGCTTTTAGTTTTACAGATGAATTTTCATCAATTATTTCTGCAGTATAATTTAGATCTTGTGAATTAATATTTGAATTTCTTCCAACAGGAATATTAAAGCTAAAAATTGACTTATTGTTATCAATTAAAAATAGAGGGTCATCGTTATAGTTATTAAAATCTTTGAGTAAAAGTTTCTTAATTTCAGCTCCCTTTGTACTTACTTCTAATAAAATGTTTGAGTTTTCAAGAACAATAATTTCCTCACTAAATTCGTCATTATCTTCATAGTCATTGTAAGATGAATCAACAATATTCGAAGGCTGCTCAACTACTTCAATTTGGCTATCATCAACTATTTCCTCTTGATTTTCAATCATATTTGATTGATTATCATAAAACCAAAACATTAGTATTCCCGATATTAATAAAAATCCTATAAACTGAAGGGGGTCAAACCTGTTTTCTTCCATAATTATTTTTTTAGGTAGTTTTTTAAACTAGCTTTTACAAAGTTTACAAAAATTGGGTGAGGATTGTATACACTACTTTTATATTCTGGATGAAATTGAACACCAACAAACCATGGATGATCTTTATTTTCAACAATTTCAACTAGATTAGTCTCTGGATTTTTACCAGCAACAATAAAGTTTTCATCAAAAATCTTTTTTGAATATTCATCATTAAACTCGTATCTGTGCCTATGTCTTTCGGAAACTACTTTTTTACTATAAATTTTATTAGAAATTGTATTCTTAAGAATTTCACAATCCCAAGCCCCTAATCTCATTGTACCTCCCTTATTAATTATTTCTTTTTGAGATGTCATTAAATCAATAACTGGATCTTTACATTTTTCTGAAATTTCTGTTGAATTAGCGTACCTTATCTTTTTTACATTTCTAGCATATTCGATTACTGCCATTTGCATACCAAGACATATCCCTAGGAAAGGAATTTTATTTACTCTAGCATATTCTACAGCTAATATTTTACCATCTAATCCTCTTTGGCCAAAACCTGGAGCAACAATTATTCCATCGAGATCAATTAACTCTTTATTAATATTTTCTTTATCAAGATATTCAGAGTGAATAGACTTAACATTGACTTTTACTTCATTTTCAGTTCCAGCATGAATTAATGACTCAATAATTGATTTATATGAATCATTTAACTCAACGTATTTCCCAACTAAACCAATATTAATCTGATGAGTAGGATTTTTTAGTTTGTGTAAAAAGTTTTTCCATTTATCTAAGTCTGGTTCAGATTCTTTAATTTTCAATTTTTGAAGAGTTACTTTATCAAGGCCTTCATCTCTCATCTTCATAGGAACATCATAAATAGTTTCAACATCAATAGATTGAATTACACAATCTAGTTTTACATTACAGAAAAGCGCAAGCTTATTTTTGACTTCATCTGAAAGATCTCTATCTGATCTACAAACTAGAACATCTGCTTTTAGACCAAGCTCCATCAAGGTTTTTACTGAATGTTGAGTAGGCTTTGTTTTAAGTTCACCAGTTGCAGATAAGTATGGAATTAAAGTTAAGTGAATTACCATAGAGTTTTCAGGGCCTTCTTCATAAATAACTTGTCTAACTGCTTCTATAAATGGTAAAGATTCAATATCCCCTACAGTACCACCTATTTCTGTAATAATGATGTCAAGATTATTTTTATAGTCAAGATTTCTTATATTTTCTTTTATCTCATTTGTTATATGAGGTATAACCTGAACTGTTTTACCCAAAAACTCTCCTTTCCTCTCCTTTTCAATTACATTTTGATATATTTTTCCTGTGGTAATATTGTTTCTCTGTGAGGTGTTTCTGCTTAAAAATCTTTCATAATGGCCTAAATCAAGATCGGTTTCAGCTCCATCATCTGTTACATAACATTCTCCATGCTCATATGGATTAAGAGTTCCTGGATCAACATTTATGTAGGGGTCTAATTTTTGAATAGCAACATTTAAGCCCTGAGCTTGAAGAAGACGAGCTAGAGAAGCAGAGACAATACCCTTCCCGAGGGATGATGTAACACCACCAGTAACAAAAATATATTTTGGCTTATTCATCCGGATAGAATAACATTTCCGGACTCAAATTTACAAAATAATAAGGTATTATATAATTTATTATTCATTAATCTCCTCAATACTATAGTCAACATGCTTTAAAAGAAAAATAGATGAATTAAATAAACCACCTAGCGTATCTTTTTTATAGAGAAATTTAGATTCATTGTAAGTCTGTTCATCATATTTTACAGTTCTATTTAAATTATTATCAAGTAGCTTTCTAAGTAGAATATCCCTAGTAACATCATAACCCCTAGCAATATCTTTGTTTGGAAAGCTACCAAATAGATTTATATAATTACTTTCAAAATCTGTTATTGAATCCTGATTAATTTTTCTTGAAATAGAGGCATATGTGAATCTTAAGTTACCAAGATCCTTGATGTTTATACTAGGGTCGTCATATTGATTTCCCCTGTAAGTTGTGTAGAGTCTAACATCTCTCTCAGATGTAATTTGAGAGTTTAATTGAGATATGACACTGGAGATAAGAGTAAATATTTCAGATTCAACAATTACTTTATTAGGAAGTGTATCAACTAGTAGAGAATCGAGTAGCTCTGGTAATATGTATCCTTCAAACTCAGGTTTAATTTTGGTTGCATTAGGAAAAATATTTGTAAGCCTATTTTCAATATCTACATTAAGTGAATCTGCTATTATGACAATATTTTCATCTCTATTTAAATTAGTATCCAAGTAATCTAGCATTTTTTCCCTCAAAAGATTTCTGGGAGTAACAGTCTGTACGACTCCTTTTAATATTTTTATTGGGATGGTAGAAAGGGGGAAAACTTTTGGTATTGCTTCCAAGAAATCAAGACTAGAAAAAGTCTCAAAATTCCTTGGAATAAGAGGTCCAATTATTATATCAGAGTTAATAATTTTTTCGTTATTAGATATCTCAAAAATTTTATTTAATGAGTTTTCCGTATCAAAAACATTCAAATTAATTGAGACACCCATTTTACTTATATCATTAATTGCATAAAGTATTCCAGAGTAAAAATCTAAAGCAATGGTATAAAGATTTCTATCTTCAAAAAGTGATTCAACCTCTTGAATTGAGTCAAAATTAACTTCAGATGATCTAAATGGTAAAAGTACAGATACATTCAATTCATCATTTTTTCTTTTCTTTTGAATGTAAATAGAGTCTAGAGAGGTTAATTCTGTTTCGATCAATTCATTTTCCACAACTTTTAAATTTAAATCCTCTGGAGATTTAAATACAGGGATAAGTATAGTTGATCTTCTTCTAAGTCTCGAGTCTCTAAGCTCTGGATTTAAGCTTAATAAATCATTGATAGTTATTTTATATTTCTGAGAAATTGAAAAAAGAGTTTCTTTTCTTTCAACCTTATGAAAAATTGTATCTGTAACAATATTTTGAGAAAATATTGAAGTACTTGATAGAAGGAATATTATTAGTATAAATCTTCTCATTTATTTTTGCTTTTCAAGTTTCCAGCTTTCATAGTCCTGATTATTAACTATATATGACCAATGTAATAAAGACTGTTGAATTCTAGGTGAAATATCTTTTGAATTTTCAATTTTTAAACCTGATTTGAAAATTTTATTATAAATAGCATTTCTAAATCTACCTTTAGGACCACAGAAAGCTAGCCATCTTTTGATCTGTCTAATATCATCTTTGTGACGTCTTCCGATGTAGTACTTACAATACCATTCAAACCAGCCTCTAGGATCATCTTGATGAATCCATCCTTTTTCCTCCCACTCTTCTTGAGTTTGTCCTGATTTAATTTTAAATAAATTAATTTTTACTAAATATTTTTTTGATAGGTAATAGGATTCATCAAGATCCTTAAACCAATCTTTTGGAAAAATTCTGTAATCGACAAGTTGATTAAAATATGTACCTCCAAATATACCCTTGTGTAGCATCTTTTTTGGAGTTAACATCGGTTTAAATGAATTATGAAGTTCTTCCATTTTTATTTTATTCCCACTCAATTGTGGCAGGAGGTTTAGAACTTATGTCATAAACAACTCTATTTATTCCTTTAACTTTATTAATAATATTATTGGAAACCTCTTTCAAGAAATCATTTGGAAATTCATACCAATCCGCTGTCATTCCATCAGTTGAAACTACGGCTCTTAATGATACACATCTTTCATAAGTTCTTTCGTCTCCCATCACACCAACACTTTTAACTGGCAAGAGTATAGATCCAGCTTGCCAAATTTTATTGTAGAGATTCCATTTTTTTAAAGCATCAATATATATTTTATCAGCTTCCTGAATAAGCCCTATACTTTCATAGTCAACTTCGCCAAGAATTCTTATTCCAAGACCTGGACCTGGAAAAGGATGTCTAGATAGTATCTCTTGAGGCATTTTTAGAGTGGTACCAATTTTTCTTACTTCATCTTTAAATAACATCTTAAGAGGCTCAATAACTTTAAGATTCATTTTTTCAGGAAGTCCTCCAACGTTATGATGAGATTTAATAGTAGCAGAGGGCCCCTTTACTGATATTGATTCAATTACATCTGGATAGATAGTTCCTTGTGCAAGCCATTTTGCATTGGATATTTTTTTTGATTCTTCATCAAAAACATCAATAAATGTATTACCAATTATCTTTCTTTTTCTCTCAGGATCAGTCACACCTTTAAGACCATTAATAAATTGATCTGATGCGTCAACACCTTTGACATTTAGGCCCATTCCAATATATTGATCTAATACTTCATCATATTCATTTTTTCTTAAAAGACCATTATTTACAAAAATGCAATGTAAATTCTTACCTATTGCTCTATCAAGTAGAACAGCAGCTACACTAGAGTCTACTCCACCTGAGAGTCCTAAAATTACTTTTTCATCTAATACTTCAGATTTCAACTCTTTAACTGTCCTGTCAATAAAAGATTCAGGATTCCACTCTTTAATAAATTTTAATTCCTCTATGAAAAAGTTTTCAAATATTTTTAGACCATTATCTGTATGAAAAACCTCAGGATGAAATTGTAGAGCATATAAATTAAGAGAGTCAATTGAGTAAGCAGCATTTTTTACAGAGTCTGTACTAGCAATAACTGATGCACCATCGGGTAAAGCTGTAATTGTATCTCCATGACTCATCCATACTTGATTATTGATTTTTATGTTATTAAAAAGCTTACAATCTTTTTCAATAAATGACAGATTAGCTCTTCCATACTCTCTTGAGTTTGAGTTCTCAACTTTTCCATTAAGGGATTTTGCAATTAGTTGTGCTCCGTAACAAATTGCGATTACAGGTTTATTACCTAAAATACCTTTAAGATTAATTTCAGGAGCATTTTCTTGATTAACTGAAAAAGGAGAACCAGAAAGCACAATAGCCTTATATTGGTTTAAATCTTCAGGAAGGTTGTTAAAAGGTGAAATCTCGCAGTAAATAAAAAGCTCTCTAATTCTTCTTGCAATTAATTGAGTGTACTGAGAGCCAAAATCAACAATTAAGACTTTATTTTGCATGGACAAAAATACAACTATAAATTAATCTTCAAGATCTATTATTAATATTTTATCGTCCATTATTGAGATTTTCTCAACTATGTAATTAATAAATGAAGGTCCCTTACATGAGTAGAAATTTCCAAAATTTAAGTATCTCTCTTGATTAATATTACGAGGGTTAAGATAATTGTAAATAGACCTTATTGATTCTATTTCAGCTTCATGATTTTTCTTTTCAGCTTTATTCAGTTTTTTTTCAAGATCATCAATTCCCTTTTTTTGTTTTTTTTCTTGAGCATTAAGGGCACCAATAAATGACTTGTCTGTTTCAAGTGAAACCTTTCTTAACTCATCAAATTGTGATGATAAATTTGATCTTAAAGAATCAAAGTTAAGCTTAAAGCCAGAGTTTATGTCTATTTTATATTTTATTAGTTCATTAAGTTCTCCAGTAAAATACTTGATTTCAATTCCAGAGTTTTTAATTTTTTTTGAGGTCTTAGAATCAATTATATATGCACTATTCCTTAATTTAAGAATTGGAAATTGAACTTTGTTGTCATCAAAATAAGTTTTTAACTGCATCCAATATCTCAATTCATTTGGACCTCCAACATAACAGACATTAGGTAATACAATTTCCTGATATAAAGGCCTCATAATTGCATTTGGAGAGAATAACTCTGGACTTCTATCAATTAAATTCAGAATCTCATCTTGATTATAAGAATTCTCATCATCTACATTGAATAACTTTTTATCATATCTGATCCTTTTTCTTCCTTTATCAGTAAGTTTAAAAAAATTTATATCGGATGGGTTAACCTGGACCTTATATGATTCAAAATCTTTTTTAAGTTCAGATATTTGAGAAATTGTATTTTCTTTACATGAAAAATTATTTATTTCATTTTTTAATTGATCTATAAATAATGACTTTAAATCCTTTTTATTAGCATCAATTATTATTAATCCATGTTCTGAGAATAAAGAATTTATAAATTTTATAGTTGAGATAGATAGTGTATCTCCTTCTTTATAGGAAAAATCAATAATTTCTTCAATTTTTTCTTTAAAATCATAATCAATTATTGAGTCCTTATAATCTTTCAACACATTCTTGAAATTATTAATCTCAATTTCACCAACAGGTAAATTATTTG
>JADHME010000024.1 GCA_016780245.1 Flavobacteriaceae bacterium
TTTTATTCTTATGAATGTTCCTTTTAGACTATTTTCATTGAGAATTTCTTTAAGAAAATATGATTATAATATTTTTAAAATTCTCACTATAGTTTTAAGTATACCAATAATTTTAATTTTTGGAATTGGTGGATTTTGTCTAATAATAATACTCTATCTTTTCTTAAATGTAATAAGGAATCTGTGGTCTTTAATATAATTTGAAATTATATTTTTTTTCTTTTGAATTCGAAATTTTTACCTAAATATACCTTTCTGACTATTTCGTCTTTTGCAAGATCCTCAGGCACACCTTCTTTTAGGATTTTACCTTCAAACATCAAATAAGTTCTGTCTGTAATTGCAAGTGTTTCTTGAACATTATGGTCCGTAATAAGTATTCCAATATTTTTCTTTTTCAAAACAGAAATAATTGATTGAATATCTTCAACTGCTATAGGATCAACACCAGCAAAAGGTTCGTCTAATAATAAAAAGTTTGGGTTATTTGCTAATGCTCTAGCAATCTCAGTTCTTCTTCTTTCACCACCAGATAATAGATCACCTCTACTTTTTCTTATATTAATTAATCCAAATTCCTCCATCAATTGCTGAGCTTTCTCTTTCTGTTGATTTTTTGTAAGTTCTGAGAATTCTAAAACACCTAGTATATTATCCTCAACTGAAAGCTTTCTGAAAACTGATTCTTCCTGAGCAAGATATCCTATTCCTTTTTGAGCTCTTTGATACATTGGGTATGAGGAGATAATCTCGTTATCAAGAAAAATATCACCTTGTTCAGGTTTTATTATTCCAACAATCATATAAAATGATGTGGTTTTTCCAGCACCATTTGGACCAAGTAAACCTACAATTTCTCCTTGATTTACTTTAATCGAAATATTATTTACTACTTTCCTTCCTCTGTAAGATTTTGATATGTCTCTTGCACTTAGAATCATTTAACAAATATTATGTATTTAATTTTTTATATCCAATTTTTGAAATAATAATACTTATTTCATAAAGTATTAAAATAGGTATACTTACTATAATTTGGCTTGCTATATCAGGTGGAGTAATTATTGCAGAAAGACTCAAAACTATAACAAGTGCAAATTTTCTATTTCTTCTTAAAAAATCTGGAGTAACTAAACCTACTTTTGTCAAATAATGTATAATAATCGGAAGCTCAAATATTAAACCAGACGCTAATACAGATGCTCTTAAAAGACCGATATAACTACTCAAATCAAAATCATTGAAAACCTCTGAGCTAATAGTATAATTACCTAGAAAATTTATGGATAATGGTGTTACAATATAGTACCCAAATAGAACACCAATAAAAAAAAGTAATGATGAAATAATAATAAAACCTCTTGCACCTTCTTTTTCCTTTCTGTATAACCCAGGGCTAATAAATTTCCAAAATTCATAAATTACGTAAGGAAATGAAATAATAAAACCAGCTAAAATAGATGTCCAAAGGTGAGCGGAAAATTGCCCTGAAACAGTTCTGCTTTGAACTCTAAATGGAAGTTCTTCAAAACAAAAGGCATTGCCACCGAATGATTGAGAAATTGAGCAAAATAATTCATAACTAACAAAGTTTCCTCTTTTAGGTCCAAATATTATTTGATCAAAAATTATATCCTTTGCTAAAAATGCTACAACTGCTACTAATAAAACTGCAATTGTAGATCTTATAATATGCCACCTTAGTTCTTCTAGGTGATCTAGAAAAGACATGTCTTTCAAATTACTCATCGTTTATACCTTGTTTGATAATATCTAAAATATGAACGACACCAATAAAGCTATTATTATTATTATCAGTAACTAAAACCTGGCTAATATTATTTTTCTTCATAATTTTTAATGCTTCACTAGCCAAAATATCTGACTTTAAAATTTTAGGATTGTTACCCATAAATTCAGAGGCTTTTATATCCTCTATATTCTTTCTTTTTTCAATTACTCTTCTTATATCCCCATCAGTAATTATTCCAACAATCTCTTCTTCTTTTAATACTGCTGTAGCTCCATACATTTTAGACGAAATTTCATTTATAACTTCTGCAAAAGATGATAATGGATTTACTAAAGGTATTCTTTTGTTATCAACTAGATTATTTAATGAAAGATTAAGCTTCTTTCCTAGACTACCAGATGGGTGATATTCTCCAAATTCATTTGGAGAGAAACCCTTTAATTTTTGAATTGCCATTGCAATTGCATCTCCAACAGCAAGATGACAAGTTGAGCTGGTTGTTGGAGCTAAATTATTGTGACATGCTTCTTTTTCTATATCTGTATGAATAAACATATCAGACATTTTATCAAGAGACGAACCTTTTTGACAAGAAATACCAATTAGTTTAATTTTAGCTTTATTTAAGTAGTTTGAAAGAGAAATTATTTCATTTGATTCACCACTTTTAGATAGACAAATTACTACATCCTCTTTTCCTATAACACCCATATCTCCATGAAGAGCATCTCCAAGATGTAAAAAAATTGATTTTGATCCAGTAGAATTTAAAGTTGCTGATATTTTCATTCCAATAATTGCACTTTTACCTATACCTGTTAGAACTATCTTACCTCGACAATCCTTTAGTAATTCAACAATGTTGCAGAAGTTTGAATCTATAATCTTTGAGAGATTTGAAATAGATTTGGATTCAAGATTTAATGTATCAAGTGCAGTATTTTTAATTATTTCGGAATTAGTCAAAATGGGATTTTTTTTTTAAATTATATATAGTACAAATTTATAAAATTTGAAACAACCATATTTTGGATAACATAAAATTAAGTTTAAAGAAACACTTTGGTTTCAATGAATTTAAAAACCATCAAGAATCTGTTATAAAAAATCTTCTTGAAGGAAATGATTCCTTTGTTATTATGCCAACTGGTGGTGGTAAATCACTTTGTTATCAATTGCCAGCATTAATAATGGATGGTACAGCGATTGTTATATCTCCTCTTATTGCTTTAATGAAAAATCAAGTTGATCTGCTTAGAGCAAGTAGTACAGATCATTCAATAGCTCACGTTTTAAATTCAACTTTAACAAAACAACAGGTTTTGAATGTAAAAGAGGATGTTGTAAATAACAAAACTAAATTACTGTATATAGCCCCTGAGACTTTATCTAAAAATGAAACTATAGATTTTCTAAAATCAATAAAAATTTCATTTCTAGCTATTGATGAAGCTCATTGTATTTCTGAGTGGGGGCATGATTTTAGGCCAGAGTACAGGAAGATTAGAGAAATAATAGAACTAATTGACACTGAGTTAAAAATAGTAGCTCTTACTGCAACAGCAACTCCAAAAGTACAAGATGACATAGTCAAAAATTTAAAAATACATAACTCAAAAGTTTTTAAGTCTTCATTCAATAGGCCAAACTTATTTTATGAAGTAAGGGGTAAAAATGAAGCAACTGATTTAGATTTAATAAAATTTATAAAATCAAAATCTAATCAATCTGGAATAATTTATTGTCTTTCAAGAAAGAAAGTTGAGGATCTATCTGAGTTGCTAAATATTAATGGAATCAATAGTTTGCCCTATCATGCTGGATTAGAAAAAAAAAATAGAGAAGAAAATCAAGACAGATTCCTAAATGACGATTGTAGTATTATAGTTGCAACGATTGCTTTTGGGATGGGTATTGATAAACCTGATGTTAGATTTGTAGTACATTATGATGTTCCAAAAAGTATAGAAGGTTACTATCAAGAAACGGGTAGAGCTGGTAGAGATGGAGTTGTAAGTCATTGTATAATGTATTATTCAGATGAAGATGCAGAAAAACTGGAAAAGTTATTATCACAAAAGAAATCCTCTGAAAGAGAGGTTGGAATAATGCTTTTAAAAGAAGTCAAAAGCTTTGCAAAGTCATCAATTTCAAGAAGAAAATATTTATTAAGTTATTTTGGAGAGAAATATGATTCTAACGTTCATAATGACTCAAGTATGGATGATAACTCAAAGAATCCCAAAGAGAAAATTAATGCTATTGAAAAACTCAAATTTCTAATTTCTAATTTTTTTAATTCTAATAAAAAAATCTCATTTAAAAAATTGGTTAATACTCTTCCTGTTCAGGAAGAAAATCAAATTTCCAGAGATTTTTGGAAAACTTTAATTACACATTGTATTGTGGATGGAATATTAATAAGAGATATAAATGACATAGGGTCTTTGAAAATAACTGATTATGGAAAACAATTCTTAAATAATCAAGATAAATTTGATATATCTATTGATAATGATTTTAGTGTTGAAAATAAACCTAAGTATACTAATTTTAAAACAGGAGTCATTGATACTGATTTAATGGCCAAATTAATCATACTAAGAAAAGATATTGCAAAAAAGAACTCTTTGCCTCCATATGCAATTCTTCAAGAATTTTCTTTAGAAGATATGACATACAAGTATCCAACATCACTAGAGGAGTTTAAAAACATAAATGGTGTAGGTGATGGGAAAGTTAATAAGTTTGGTAATTATTTCATTAAACTTATTAAGGAATATATTGAGGAGAATAAAATTCAAAAACCAGATGATTTAGTTCTCAGAACATCAGGAGAAAAATCATCAAAAAAGCTTTCCCTTATTCAAAATATTGATAAAAAAATACCTTTAGATGAAATTAGCGACTCAAGAGGAATTGAGTTCACTGAGTTGTTGTCAGAACTTGAAAGCATTGTCTTCTCAGGAACAAAATTAGATATTGATTACTATCTTGAAGAAATACTTGATGAAGAGCAACAAGAGGAACTTAAAGAGTACTTTCTAGAATCTGAGAGTGAGGATATTTCAGATGCTCTAGAAGAGTTTGATGGAGATTATGATGAAGAAGAACTAAGACTATACAGAATAAAATTTCTCAACGATGTCTCAAATTGACTACATAATATTTGAGTGAAATAGCATATTAAGTAAGATCCTGTTTGTACCAAACCAAAATGCTCTGAAATTTGTATTATCAGTCATCAACAAAATCTTACCTTTTCCACTCCTAATAACTTTAAATGGAACAGAATTTTTTAGTAATGATATGTTTTCTTCTGAAATATATCCACTCATTAATGGATTAGATGAATATGTTATAGGATTATTAAAGCTCTGTTCACTTTTAATCATGTATACATTTGAATTTCTAAATAGTGGAAGAGTATTGGATTCAATTCCATAATTCACAGGGTGACTTCTGTCAATATTTGATTCAAAAATCGCACCACCTGTTTGTTGAGCCCCATAAAACTTTTCTCGATCTGAAAAAGAAACTCCTGAAGCTTTCAAATCATTAGTTAAAAACTCTAACTCATTTAGATTATTAGATACCCATTTTACAGAGTTTCTATAAGCAATAAGGTTACCGCCTCCATTAATATAGTTTTTTATTTGTTCTGACCTTAGCTTTGATCCATTGTAATCAGGTAGAATAACATGAGAATATTTACTTAGATCCATGTATTTAAGATCATCCACATCAAGTTTAGTAATAGGTATATTATATCTTGTATCTAGTAAGTGCCATATTTCACCTGCGTCATAACTTCTAACACCATCACCTACAATTAACCCTATTTTAGGTTCATTCACAATTATGAAGTAATCTGATCCAAGGTCAATACCTGAAGTTATACCAGTTGCTTGAGACTCAAAGTTTATATTATAATTATTAGATATTTCTAGTAGTTTATTATAAATATCTTCAGAATTCATACTTTGATTTTGAACAGGAATAAGATAAGTTCCAAAATCAAACTCTTTACCGTTAATTGAGAATTTTCTTGTTGCAGTTTTAACTCTTATACCTTCTTTAATTAAATGATATACAGCAGCCTGTGCATAATATTCATGTGGTTCAAATAAATATGCATATTCAGATTTAGAATCAACATTTCCTTCTGGTTTTTTTGTCTCTGTAACTTCTTCTCCAAATAACTTAGAAACACTTGACTTACTAAGATTATCTGTATATGAATAATTAACGTTGAATGCTAAAGGAAATGTCCACGCCGATACGTCATAAAATAAGCTATCCTTAAATTCAGTCTGAGTATAAAACATAGCATTTATAAGTGTCCTTTTTGGTTGATTCATTGGAATTATAAAACTATTGTCTTTTGTATATTTTTTTCCGTTTAAAACAACATCTTCGGAAATCTTATTAAACTTGATTTTGTGGCTATTTAATAAATCTGCAAGATGATAAACTGTAGATTCATCCTTTAGCTTTCCAAAAACTATATTATCACTTGACTTTGGATTTAATTCAATTTGATCGTCATAAAAATCTTTCATGTAATTTAAAAGCTTGACTCTCATATTTTTTGCGGCCTCAAGCGTAGAAAGGGCAGCGGTTAATTGGTTTCTTATAGTAAAGGGAAAAGTCAATATACCGTTAACACTCTCTTGAATATGTCCCCTTGAACTTCCCTGTTCAAAAAGGATTCCTATACTTCCGTTTGCATCAGGATAAGTAGAGGCTTTACCAAAAAAGAAATCATCGTAATCTTCTTCAGAATAATATAGTGATCCAATTGAGTTTAGTGCTTTTTCATGGTATGATCCTATCTCTCTTGTCAGAGCTTGATTTAAATCTGATATAAGAGGATTTTTTCTTTCAGGAACACCAGGTTGAAAGAAAAATGATGAATTTGTTCCCATTTCGTGGTGATCAGTTAGAATATTTGGTAACCATTCAGTAAACGTCTTTACCTTGGCATTTGTTTCAACAAGCTGATTTGGAAGC
Organism: Flavobacteriaceae bacterium; assembly: GCA_016780245.1. Classification (GTDB taxonomy): domain Bacteria; phylum Bacteroidota; class Bacteroidia; order Flavobacteriales; family Flavobacteriaceae; genus Marisimplicoccus. Next base: position 6,767 of record JADHME010000024.1, read on the forward strand.
ATATCTCTGTTTAGATCGAACCAGTAATGGTTTGTTCTTCCTCTTGGCCAGTATTGATTATACTCTCTGTCATTTGAGTCTGCTGTTAAACTTTGATTCTTATTGCTGTTTGCCCATTGAGAAAAACGCTGAAGACCATCAGGATTAAAACTTGGATCTAAAAGAATTATAGTATTTTCAAGTAATTCTATAGTTTCTTGAGAATTACTAGCTAGTAAATGATACATTAAAGGTAAACTTGCATTTGAACCACTTGGCTCATCTCCATGTACGGAGAATCCCTGATATACAACTATTGGCATATTAGATACATCAATGTCTTTATTCTTAGAATTTGAAAGTTCTAAATGTTGTTTTCTTATTTCCTCTAATCTTGAATGATTTGATTCACTAGTAATTATCATCAACAATGAAGTTCTGTTTTCATATGACTTACCTCTATTTACTAATTTAACTCTATTAGATGCTCTTGAAATCTCTTGAACATAATGGCTTAATTTGTCATGACTTATGTGGAACTCTCCAACCTCATGTCCAATGACGCTAAGGGGAGTAGGTATAGACTTGTTATATTCACTTAGATCCCCAAGGTAATAATCGAGACCAACCTGAGCATTTAAAAAAAGTGATGGAATTAAAAGTAATAAGAGTTTTTTCATAATAGTTTTTTATTTATTGATCGTCGTTTTCAAAGTCAACATCAGCAAAGTCTTTTTCTTCATCGTTATTATCAGATTCTGAAGATTCATCCTTTTCTTTTTCTTTTTTTGAATCAAAGTCTTTATCGTGTTTTTCACTGATTACTTCAGCACCTTTTTTATCAATTATAAAGTCACATATTTCTTTAAGTGAATTATTGAATTCATCAAAATCTTCTTTGTATAAATAGATTTTATGCTTTTTGAAGTAAAATGTCCCATCTTCATTTGTAAACTTTTTACTTTCAGTTATTGTTAAATAATAATCTCCAGCCTTGGTTTCTCTTACATCAAAAAAATAAGTTCTTCTTCCAGCTCTTAATGCTTTTGAGAAAATCTCTTCAGCATTATATTCATTTTGGTTTTCCATAATTTAATTTTAGTCAAATATAATCAAATCTACTAAGTAATCTCACTGTTTTGCTTGTAGTATAACTCCTTATAATAACCATCAATTTTAATCAGGTTTTTGTGGGTCCCTTCTTGTATAATCTTTCCTTTTTCAAGAACAATAATTTTATCAGCATGCTTAACACATGAAACTCTGTGGCTAACAATTATAACTGATTTATTTTTAAAATTATTTTTTAAGTTTTTAATTAGTCTTTCTTCAGTATCTGTGTCTAGAGATGAAAAGCAATCATCAAAAAGGTAAAGTGCTGAATCTTTAACGAAGGATCTTGCTATTGATACTCTTTGAACCTGACCTCCTGATAATGTAACACCTCTTTCACCAAGTATTGTTTGATATCCATTTTCAAATTTGGCAATCTCTGAATCAATTTCAGATAGCTTTGCAGCTTTTTTAACTTCGCTTTCTGTTGCATTTGGATTACCAAATTGAATATTCTTAAATATACTCTCTGAAAACAAAAAATTATTTTGTGGAACATAGCTGAAAAGTTCTCTTAGGTTATTAATTTTAAATGATTTAATATCATTTTTATCATATGATATCGATCCCTTATTTGGATCATATACTCTACAGATAAGATCTAATAATGTAGTCTTTCCAGAACCTACTTTTCCAACTATTCCAAGCGTTGATCCTTTGTCAATTTTTAGGTTAAATGAATTAAAAACTTTTATTCCCGTTTGAGGGTATGTAAATGAAACATCCTTAAATTCAATATTTTTTGAATTTTTATCTTTTAAACTATAGTTACCATCATCTAGAGATGACTTGGAGTCTATAAATTCATTAATCCTTTTTTGAGATGCTTCTGCTTGTTTAACTATTGATGTAACCCATCCTAAAAGAGTCACAGGCCATGTTAACATGTTTACATAAATTATGAACTCTGCTATTACTCCAATTTCTATGTTACCATTAATAAATTCTCTACCACCAATAAAAATTACAATTAAATTACTGAGTCCAATTAAAAAAAGAATGATTGGGAAAAACCATGCTTGAATTTTAGCAAGGCTTAAATTATTTTTAAAACTCATAAATGCATAGCCATGAAACTTATCAAAAATAATATCCTGAATATTAAATGACTTTAGTACAGATATTCCGCTAAAACTTTCTTGAGAATATGTAGATAAATCAGATAAACTCTCTTGAACTTTTGTGCTTTTAATATTTATCAGATTGCTGATTCCATAGATAAAAACTGATAAAATCGGAAGAGGTAACAGGCTAAAAAAAGTTAGTTTAGGTGCAACACTAAACATGTAAGTGATAATTACAATAAAAAGAACTATTGCATTCGTTCCGTACATTATTACTGGCCCATAATACATTCTTACTTTACTTACATCCTCACTTATTCTATTCATTAAATCACCTGTTCTGTTTCTTTTATAAAATATTTGATCTAATGATTGATAATGGGCAAAGATTTCATTCTTTACGTCATATTCAATATATCTTGATACATTAATTATAGTTTGCCTCATTAAAAAAGTAAAGAAACCTGATATTAAGGAAGCACTTATAATTAAAATAATATTTGTTAAGAGAACTTCTCTGATTTCAATTGATGATATTGTGTCGACATTTAGGTAATTTTCTATTGTAGTCATAGAGTCACCAACTAGTCTTGGTGTAACAAGAGAAAATAGTCTTGCAATAATGGTAATAAATAATCCAATAAGTAACTTGCTTCTATATTTAAATAAGAATTTATTTAATCTTTGGAGTTCTTTCATACAACCTAACAAATATAAACTTTAAAACTTCTAAAAATTTTATTATGAATCATAATTGTATAAATTTGCTATAGTTCTTTACAAATGTTAAACAGAAGACATATTCGTACATTAGTTGTTCAATCAATTTATTCAAATTCATTTGAATTAATTGATAATGATAAATTAAAAAATTACATAAATGAAAGTTCATCTTCTACTTTAGATCTCTTTTACAACTTAGTAGATTATTTAAAAGAAATTAATTTATTTTTTAATAATATTGAGTCTAAGAAATTTTCGTATCCATTTGTAACTGAGAACCCATATTTCTTCTTCTTTACTAAACTTAATGCAACATCTTTTAAGAGAAAGCAGATAATCAATTGGAATTTAAATCATAACTATATTATAGAAATTAGGGATCAAATAATTGAATTAAATAATGAATTTATAACTTCAAATAAGGATCAAAACAAGTTAAGACTAGAATTTTTTATTAAATGTTACTCAGAAATAATTTTAAATTCAAATTTATTTTATGAATTTATCGAGGATCAAAATATTAATTGGGTAAATGATTTCCCATACGTAAATACATATATTATTAAGAATATTCAAAAAATTGATTTACAAAATCCTAAATCATTTCCTCTTCCATCTCTTTATGATTTTCAAGAGGAAATAAAATTTGGTAGAGAACTATTTGATAAAATTATTGAAAATTATGATGATCTAAAATTTATCATTGAAGGTAGAACACCTAATTGGGATTCTGATAGAATTACCCAAATTGATTATGTAATTTTAGTTACTTCAATTGCCGAGTTAATCTACTTTTCGTCAATCCCAACTAAAGTTACAATCAATGAGTATATTGACATTGCCAAGGAATTCTCAACCCCAGCATCAGGAAAATTTGTTAATGGTGTCCTTGATAATATTTTAAAAGATCTTACAAAGCAAGGATTAATTGTTAAAACAGGTAGAGGTTTGATAACTTAATTTTGCTAATTTTGAAAAAAAACAAAATGAAAAGCTACAGACATTTTATCATTTTTTTATTTTCATCACTGATTTTAATTTCCTGTAACAAATCTGCATCTAGTAAAATTAAATCTGATAATCAAAATAAAACTCAAGTTCAGCAGAGTTATGCTGAAATAACTTTTGATAGAATTTTCCATGATTTTGGAACAATTAAAGAAGGTGAGATTGCAAAAACAGTTTTTAGTTTCACTAATACAGGTGAAAATGATCTTTATATTGTTGACGCCATTGGAAGTTGTGGTTGTACAGTACCAAAATACCCTAAAAATATTGCTATTAAACCAGGGGAGAGTGGTGAGATTGAAGTTAATTTTGATTCTAATGGAAGACCTAGCTTACAGCAAAAAATGGTTAAAGTCTCTGCAAACACTCTATCTGGAGGTGATCTTTTACGAATACAAGCATTTGTTGAACCAAAAAATAATTAATTATGGAGTCACAGTTTCCTTATCTTCTTTTAATAGCACTAGTCTTTTTGTTTTTTATTATAATACCTTCAATTAGAAGGAACAGTAAAGAAAAAAAGTTTTTAAATAACTTAAAAAGAGGTGATAGAATTATTACTAAATCAGGTGTTCATGCCAGAATAACTGAATTTGATTCTAAAAGTAACACATGTATTATAGAGACTATGGCTGGGAAACTTAAAATTGAAAAATCAGCTATTTCACTGGAGTTATCATCTAACATTAAAACTTAATGTATAGTATACTAAGAAAAATTCTTTTCATTTTTGATGCTGAATTAATACATGAATTTTCTGTCCACTCAATAAAAATTTTTAATAAAATACCTTTAATTGATATTCTGATTAAAAAGTGTTTTTGTATAAGTGATAAAAAGCTAGAGAGGAATATATTAGGTCTAAAATTTAAGAACCCTGTTGGTTTAGCTGCAGGGTTTGATAAGAATGCTGAGTGTTACAATGAATTTTCTAATTTTGGATTTGGCTTTATCGAAATAGGAACAGTTACCCCAATGCCTCAGCCAGGCAATCCCAAAAAAAGAATTTTTAGACTTGCTGAAGATAAGTCTTTAATTAATAGACTTGGGTTTAATAATAAAGGAATATTAGAGGTAGTTGATAATCTAAAGAAAAAAAGAGATATTATTATTGGAGCAAATATTGGTAAAAATTATTTTACTCAAAATAATGATGCCCATAGCGATTATTTGAAATGTCTTTCAGACCTTAATGAATTCGTTGACTATTTTGCAATTAATATTAGTTCTCCTAATACTAAAGGTTTAAGAGATCTACATGATAAAAGTCTTTTAAAACCCTTCCTAGAAAAACTAGTAAAATTCAATAATAAACAAATGAATAAAAAACCTTTGCTTCTTAAAATTTCTCCTGATTTGAATGAAGAGCAAATAGCCGATATTGTAGTTTTAATTAAAGATTTAAAGCTAGATGGGATTATTGCCACAAATACTACAGTTTCTAGAGATGGGGTTACTTCGAAACATAAAACCCAAGAAGGTGGAATGAGTGGTAAATTGCTAACACAAAAGAGTAATGCCATAATCAAATTTTTAAGAAAAAGCTTCGGAGAAAAATTTCCAATTATCGGAGTTGGAGGTATAATGAGCGCAGATGATGCTATTGAGAGATTAAACTCAGGAGCAGATCTAATTCAACTATATACAGGCTTTATCTACAAAGGACCTTCCTTAATAAAAAAAATTAACAAGGCAATTATTAATCAAAGTAACTAAAGCTTTCATCAGCTTTAATATTCTTCAAAGTCTCGTAAATTAATTTAATAACGTTCTCAACATCATCTTTTTGAACCATTTCTACAGTAGTATGCATATATCTTAATGGTAATGATATTAATGCTGAAGGAACTCCTCCGTTGCTATATGCAAATGCATCTGTATCTGTCCCTGTATATCTTGATGAAGCTGCTCTCTGAAATGGTATTTTATTTTTCTCAGCTGTATTTATAATTTTTTCTCTCAGGTTGTTTTGAACTGCAGGTGCATAGGATATTACAGGTCCTTTCCCAATTTTAACGTCTCCTTCCTTCTTTGCATCAATCATTGGGGTAGAGGTATCATGAGTTACATCAGTAACTATTGCAACATTTGGCTTTAAAGTATTTGTTATCATCTCGGCACCTCTTAAACCGATCTCCTCTTGAACAGAATTCGTAACATAAAGACAAAATGGAAGTTTATCTTTATTTTCTTTTAGTAATCTTGCGACCTCTGCTATCATGAATCCACCAGCTCTGTTATCAATTGCTCTACAAATAAATTTATTCTTATTTATAATTTGAAATGAATCAGGATATGTTATGACACATCCAACATGGACTCCCATTTTTTCAACTTCTTTTTTATCTTTTGCCCCTATATCAATAAAGATGTTATCAACTTTCGGGGGTGCTTCTTTCGAAAAATCCCTAACATGAATAGCAGGCCAACCAAAAACTCCCTTCACAATTCCTTTTTTAGTGTGAATATTAACCCATTTAGATGGAGCAATCTGATGATCACTACCACCATTTCTAATAACATATATTAGACCATTATCTGTTATATAATTAACATACCATGAAATTTCATCAGAATGTCCTTCGATTACAACTTTAAATTTCTTATCTGGATTTATTACTCCAACGGCAGTACCATAGTTGTCAGTTATGAAATCGTCTACATATGGTTTTAAATATTTCATCCATATTTTTTGACCATTACTTTCATATCCAGTTGGCGCAGCGTTGTTTAGATATTCTTCAAGAAACTTTAATGATTTTGAGTTTAGTACTTTCATAATTTTTAAAAAATCAAAATTAACAATTATTACTTAACATCTTATTAAATTTGCACAATGAAATATTATTTATTTCTATTATTTATCTTTTTTTCAAATAGTTTGATCTGTCAAGATGATATTGAAGAACTGGATTTTCTTTTTCCAGGAGATTCTATACCTACAAACACATTCATGCTTGATGAAGTAACAGTATTCCAACCCTTAAAATTCAATAATGATGAGGAAATTAAAAGATATGTAATACTAAGATATAGAGTTAAAAAAGTTTATCCATATGCAAAACTTGCATCAGAAAGAATGAATAGAATTGATTCTAGAGTTGACTCAATCAATTCCAAAAGAAAGAAAAGGCTTTATTTGAAAAAACTCGAAAAGTTCGTTTATGACGAGTTTTCTGATGAATTAAGAAAATTATCAAGATCTCAAGGAAGAATTTTAGTAAAATTATTGAATCGACAAACAGGGTTGACTGCACATAAAATTGTTTATGAATATAGAAATAAGTTTAGAGCTCTTTTATATAATACTGCTGCATCTTTTTATTCTATTTCATTAAAGGATGAATATGAGCCATTTGATGATTATGAAGACTACTTAATTGAGGATATACTTCAAAGGTCATTCTCTGATGGTTCATTAGAAAAACAAGATTATGCTCTAGATTTCAATTTGGATACTCTATATGAGTTTTGGAAAGAGAAAAAATAGTCTTAAAAAAGTGTTGATAAATAATATAAAACATTGACATTTAGCACTTAAAGATTTCATAAATTTACCATCCAAAAAAAAAGTAAAATAAAATCTAAATATTGTTTAAAAACAATAAAAAAGATTCTATATTTGCAGCCGCAAAAAGATTTATTGCTATCTGCAATAATTTTTTTTGGTTAGTTCATTGAAAATATTGAAAATGACAGCGCGTATCAATTAAGATACAAACTAGCAAACCAAACATTTTGAAACATAGTCAATTCAGAGTCGTATAATTTATTAAAAATACTACAACGAAGAGTTTGATCCTGGCTCAGGATGAACGCTAGCGGCAGGCTTCATACATGCAAGTCGAGGGGCAGCATAAATTACTTGTAATTTGATGGCGACCGGCGAACGGGTGCGTAACGCGTATGCAACT
>JADHME010000025.1 GCA_016780245.1 Flavobacteriaceae bacterium
ATTATCTGATATTGATGATTTAATTCTACCTACTATTCATAAATCAGCAAAAAGCGTATTCCATATTTTTAATATTAGAACTAAAAAAAGAGATCAACTTAAAAAATATTTAAATGAAAATGGTGTAGAGACTCTAATACATTATCCTATACCTCCTCATCTACAGAAATGTTTTGAATTTCTCAAAATTCAAAAGAATTCTTTTCCAATTGCTGAAGAATTAGCTCAAACTTCATTAAGTCTTCCAATATGGCCTGGAATCCAAGATGATGATATTGAATATATCTCAAATAAAATTAAAGCATTTTTTAAATGATTAAGCATTCCATTTTAATGGTGACATACAATCATAAAAAATATATTTCTAATGCAATAGAATCAATTGTAAATCAATCTGAACAAGCTTATGAGTTAATTATATTAGATGATTATAGTACTGATAATACATATGAACTAGCAAAAAATTATTCAAAAAAATATGAATATATTAGATTATTTAGAAATACGTCAAATATTGGAATAAGTCGAAATACTAGAAAAATAAATAGTTTAGCTAAGGGAAATGTTATTTCAATGTGTGCAGGGGATGACTACTTAGATCTAGATTGTATAAAAAATATCAATGATGTATATAGAGCTAATAATATTGACCCAGCTAAAGAACGTGCTATAGTTATTACTAATTCTGCGCATCATCATGAACCAACTGGAATAATTTCTCATTGGAATAATTATGATGAGAGGAATATTCCATTAGTTAAATCAAGACTTAGATACAGTCTAAGCTTTAGATCAGTAGGTTATTCAGCAAAACTTTATCATAGCATGTCAGATGAATTATACTTCCAAGAAAAATATAATGACTTGGGTTTATGGTATGATTATTTAATTGGTTTTGAAGATGTCTTAAAAGTAGAAAAATATTTTTTTGTAAATAAGATAGGAGCTTATTATAGAGTTAATTCAGGAATTACATCAGCCAAAAGAGATTTAAACTATTGGAAATGTTATAAAAATATTTTTAAAGTTTTAAGAACTGACTACAAGGAACACTTTGATGAACTTGATTTAAATTATATTGATTTTAAATTATCATTTTGTGACTACAAGTTAAAACCTAATTTTTTTAACTTACTTAAGTCTTTTAAATTACTTTTAAAAAATAAAAATAATTTCGCTCTTAATAATTCTCTTACTAGGAACCTAGTATTGTTTCTTCCTGAGAATTTTTTAAAATTTTTAAAGTTATATATATATCCATTACTATTAGCAGTCAAAAAGATTAAAACTAGGTTATCTATATAAATTTTTAACTTTACATTGTCAGTTAGTGATTAAATATATGTATATATAAATGAGAAAAGAATCATTTAAATCAATTTTAATTACAGGGGGTGCAGGTTTTATTGGGTCTCATGTCGTGAGAAGGATGGTTAATAATTATCCAAACACCCAGATAATCAATCTAGATATCTTGACTTATGCTTCAAATATTAAATTATTAGACGATTGTAAAGGAAAGTCAAATTATAACTTTATTAAAGAGGATATAAATAATTTTACAGGATTAAAATCATTATTTTCAAACTATAATTTTGATGCAGTAATTCATTTAGCTGCAGAATCACATGTTGATAATTCCATTAAAAATCCTTTTACTTTTTCTCAAACTAACATTCAGGGAACCCTCAACCTATTAGAAGCAGCTAAGCTTCATTGGAAAGATAATATTAAAGGAAAACGTTTTTATCATATATCTACAGATGAGGTATTTGGTAGCTTAAATGATAATGGACTTTTTACAGAAATGACTTGTTATAATCCAAGATCACCTTACTCAGCCTCTAAAGCAGCTTCAGATCATCTAGTAAAGTCTTACTTCCATACATATGGGGTTCCAGTGCTAATATCTAATTGTTCAAATAATTATGGCCCTGGACAACATAATGAAAAACTGATACCTTTAATGATTAATAATATAATTTTAAAAAAAACATTACCTGTTTATGGAACAGGAAATAATATTCGAGATTGGCTATATGTTGAGGATCATGCAGAAGCTATTGATTTAATTTTAAGTAAGGGTGTTATAGGAGAAAGTTACTTAGTTGGCGGAAACAATGAACAAAGAAATATAGATATAGTAAAATTACTTATAAATTTTATAGACCAAAAATTAAACAATCCTAAAGGTCATTCTCTTAATCTAATTAAATTTGTAGATGACAGACTAGGTCACGATTATAGGTATGGTGTTGATACTTCAAAAATTAAGAATGAATTAAACTGGAGTCCATCAACTTCTTTTATTAAAGGCATTGAGAAAACAATTAACTTTTATTTAAGTAACTAAACAAATGATTTCTATTCCCTTTTTAATAATTGTCTTTATTTTAAGTTTTTTCTTAATTTTTGCAGGTCATAAGTTTTTTATTAAAAAAAATCTTATTGATAAGATTAATAAGCGATCTTCTCACAATGTTCTTGCAACTAGATCTGGTGGTATTGCAATTTATTTATCATTATTTTTAATTAGCTCTTGCAACTATTTTATTGGCAATACAATCTTTGATTACTCAATACTTATTCCATTAGCTCTTCTTGTAGCAATTGGAAGTTACGACGACATATATAGTATTGATTTTAAATTAAAATTTATTTTTCAAATAATTGCTGCCAAAATGATAATTGATACTGGATTATTAATTGATAACTTTCATGGAATATTTGGCATATTTGAAATAGATCGAGGTATTGCTCAAATACTTACAATCTTCATAATATTATCTATAGTAAACGCAATTAATTTTATAGATGGTATAGATGCGTTAGCTATCTGCGTTGTTGGGGTATTTATAATATTGTTTGAATATTTTTCGATTGAACATACACCTTATATAAACTTAAGTTATTTATTACTAGCATCAATGATACCATTGTTCTTTCTAAATGTTCATAAAAATTCTAAAGTTTTTTTAGGAGATTCTGGGTCTTATTTTTTAGGAGGCGTTGTAAGTATATATGTAGTTTATATACTTTCTAATCATTACATAATAAAAGATAGTTTTGATATTCATAAGATATTATTCGTTTTTTCTATACTTTCTTATCCGATTATTGATTTAATTCGAGTAGTAATATTAAGGATTAAGAATGGTAAATCTCCTTTTATTGCAGATAAAAACCATTTACATCACTTATTAGTAAAAAAGTTTAAAAGTCACATAATTGTTACTTTGATAATTCTCTTTCTTGTATTAATCTTATTTGGATTAATTCAAATTATTTTCTGAAAGTAATGTGTAATAAAGAGCGGCTACATAATCAGTAGAATTTGATAACAAATAAGATCTTTCTAAATAATTTAATGCCTCATTTTGCTGACCTATATCCAAATAAATTCTAGCCTTTAGATAAAATGAATATACTGAGAATGGGTTTTCTGTAATAGCAGTATTTATAAGGTTTAATGCTTCCTCATATTTTTTTTGATTTAATAAATATCTTACAATATGTGTTTTTATAGGTATCATGTTAAATGATAGGGATGGAAAATCAATATCATATTTTTTTAACTGATTAATATTAAAAGAGTAGGATCCTTCTACTAAGTCTTTATGTAAAATAACCTGAAGTTTACTAGATAGGTATTTTTTATAATTTGTGGAAACAAAAAAAATAGACAAACAAAAAAAAGTAAAGATTAATAAATTAGTCTTCATTTCTTTCATCAATTTGATTAATTGCTTCCACCAATTTTGGATTTATTTTAGAAAAATTATTTGATAGCTTCTCAAATATTTCTTTTGCTTTTTGATTTTTTTGAGTTCTTATTAAAAATGCAATATAATTTTCAAAATATCTTTGGTTATTTGGTATTAGGTTTACAATCTCTGAAAAAATACTATCCTTGTAACTTGAATTTAAATCTTCCATTTTCATTAGTTTATTAAATTGTCTAATACTATTATTTGCAGTTTCTCTGGAATATAAAATCCACTCGGCAATTAGGTTAATTTCTTTATTATATGGAAATACTTTTTTTGATTCAATTGCCAAGTCTTTGGCATTTTCTATTTTAACTTTACTATCCTCATAAATACCTGCTAAAACAATTCTCCACAAAGCTTCATCCTTGTTTTTAACATTTTTATCTATTTTATTAAAATAATAAATCATAGAATCACCCTTTTGCTCATATTTTAAACTTAATATTTTTAAGTAGAAATGCTTAGCATTATTTGGTAACCCCTTTACTGCTTTATTTGCGTAGTATGTCATACTATCCATTTGATTTATATTATAGTATAATTCTGACATTCTTTGTTCGCCATACATTAAGAAAGGATGGTCAATCATAGATTTATAAAATAATTCTTTTGCTAGATCTATAGAATCAAGATTTGCATAATAAGATCCTTTCAAAGCACTCAAAGGGACTCCAATATATGTTAAGTTTGGATAATTAGTTTCTATTTGTTTTACAAAATCAATTGATTTTTCAAATCTATCCTGAGTTAAATCAAACCACATCTCATATTGTTGTTGTGATGAATTAAACCTTTTATACTGTGATACACCAACAAGTCCACTTAAAATGAAAATAAATAATAATATTATTATATTATTTTTCATCGGTATTTTCTTTAATAAATGTCTCTAAAATAGCAATACAAATAATAAAAGATGCCTGTATAGAAGGTCGGTCTAGGGGAAAATTTAAATTTGTGTCAATTATTATTATAATAAAAGGTAAAATAATTAAACTATTTAAAAGAGTCTTATCGAGATTTAAAGTATTAACTAATACACGTGTTAGCTTAATTATTATAAATAGGAAAAAAAGAAAATATGCAGTAAAACCAAAAAAACCTGTCTCAGCAAATATTTCTAGAAAATCATTGTGAACATGTTTTGGTACTGTATAGCTAGGCATTTCATTTGCCCAATATTTTACCGAATATATCTTCCAATTTCCTATACCCACACCAAAGAAAAAATTATTAGATATAGATTCAATAGCATGACCATAGAATGTTACTCTCTGATTAATTGACTCATCATCGACACCCTTCACAACAGTTTCAAATCTGGAATCAACACCTAAGTTTTCTGCTGTATTTAAATTAATAAATACGATATAGCCAAATATTACAGAAAGAAATAAGGGGATAAAAGGTTTAAATGAACTAAGTATATTGTTATCAAACTTTATAGTTCTGTATAGAATCAGAAAAAAAACAATTGATATTGATACAATATATGACAAAAACAGAGCTCTTGCACTCAGTAAATATAAAGTCATAAATGATATTGAAGCAATTGAAATAACAAGAATTTTAATAATTCTTTTATTATAATATTTTAATGAATAAAGTAAAATTGGAATTTTCAGTCCAATAGCAGCAGCTGTAATGTTTTTATTTGCATAAAAACCCTTAATTGCCATCGCGTCATTAAAATCATACAGCCTATCTCTAAAGAAATATATGAAGTTGTATAGAGTTCCAGATATATCAATAATTAGAGTACAACTAAGCAACAGTATTAGAAATTTAAAAGAAATAGAGTCATTTTTGATAAAAAAATAAACTATATAAAGGGAGATTAAAATCACACCCACATCAGAGAGTCTTACAAAAGACTCCGTTTGATTTATAGCAAAAAAACTAGAGATAAAGGCAAGAACAAAAAAAACTAGAAAAGAAATAAATATTTTACTTTTAATTTGAAAAGTCTTCGACTGCCTTAAATAAAAAAGTAGAACCAGAAAAACAAGGTTTAATAAGCTTAAATAAAACCACTCAGCTGCATTACTATCAATAGTATTAAATGCAGGAACATAAGGAGTAAGAGATAAGAATATTAAGTAGAATTTGGCAACTAACTTCATACTACAATATAAAAAAAGCCTCTCAAAAGAGAGGCTTAATTTAAATAAAATATGATCTTAAGATATTACCATCCAAGTCTGTTAGTTAACTTAGTAGCAGTAACATCGCCCCCTGGGTTTATATCCGTGAACGAAGCTACGTAAGTATAAATCAACTCACCAGCGACATCTAAGTCACCATCTTTTGAACCTGAAGGAGTATTCACACCTCTATCAAAGTCATTTAATTCACCATCAGCTGTATCTCCAGTAATCTTAACTAAAGCCGTACCAGAAATTGCATTGTTAGTAACTGTTGGAGCAGAAGCAAATGCAATAGAACCAGTGTTTTTAACAGATACTCTCATACCGTTTCTCATAACTGGCGCAACAGTAGGAAGTTGGAATAATCCATCATTTCTAGCTTCATCTAGATCAAGTGCAGTATCACCTTTAACCATGGACACTGTAGAACCGTCTAAATCATAGACAATACTTGGGAATGAACCATTGTTAAATCCTGGAGCAAGAGGAGAAACATCAATTGTACCTCCAGTACCTGCAACTACAGATTGTACATAGAATACATTACTTGCATTTGAAGTAACTGATGTAGCAGTATACTCATCTGTAGCATCAATAGCTAACATTATCTTGTTAGCAACTATAGACTGAGTGTCATCAGCAGCTAAAGTTACATCTATATCTAGATCTGTTGTATCATCATCCTGATCTCCAAATTCAATTTTAAGTGTACCTGCAGCAGAAACAGCTCCCGCAGTAGCAGTTCCTCCAGTAGAACTTACAAATGTAATCGTATATAATGCACTTTTGAAAGAGTCTCTTGCAGCAACTACATCAACTCCATCAAGGGTAAACGTTGTTTGATAAGCAGAAGCAGATCTGTTGTTAATACCATTTACAAGGTTTGTAATAGTAGCAACCGTATCATCCTCAGAACCATCACCGTCTGTATCCATTGTAGAACCTTGTCTAAGATCTAGTACAGTTCCATCAACTGTAATAGATACACCCTCACCGGTAGCTAAAGCTACGTCAGCAAATGAATTGTTAGTAAAAGTAACTGGGAAGTAGTGAGAAACAATCTCGTTAGTTATGTACTGTCCTTCAGCAATGTTATCTTCCTCGTTGTAGAGGTATACGTAGTAACCTGCGTAAGCTAAACCTTCAGTAAAGTCATTATATTCAGTAGTAATATCTCCAGTAAATGCACTTGAAGTATATGCAGTAATTGTAGGAGCAGCAGTTTGCATGTTAATAGTTACATCAGTGTAAGTACCTTCGTATGCACCTTGAACTTCTAACTTTGTAATATTATCAAAGATTACAGCTTGATCACCACTAGCAGCAATTGCGTGTGTTAGATATGCATCTAGAGTTTTAATACCTGAAGCAGTAGTAATTTGACCTAGGTCAGAACTAGCTCCTGTAGTTACACTCGCAGATGGATCTTCAACTTGCTCTCTAATTAAATCAGCAGTAAAATCATTTGCATCAATTCTTACAAAAGCAGAAGAAGAAGCACCATTGTCAACTAAAGCAGTAGCATCAATTGTTGCTAAATCAGCATTACCGTTAATTGTTAAACTGTCAACATCGTCAAAACCTATAGTAAGAGATGTTAAATCATCATTATTAGTAATATTAACTGTTACAGCATCATCATCTGATGGATCACTCATTCTAGTTGTATGTGCTAAGTTAAGGCTACCAATTTTACCATTGTCAGTAATTATAATATCCTCAGCTTTGTCTGGGCCTGTATAAGTTACCCATGCGTCATTGTCATCAATTGTAAGATCAAACATTTCAGCACCACTTAAGTCAATCTCAGTTAGGCTGTTTGCGCCATCACCATTGATTGTAATATCAGAAGCTTGACCAGAAATTTTAATTTTCTCAATATCGTCAGAAGTACTAGCAAATGTAATTGCATTTGAAGTAACCTCATCATTATCTTGAGTGTTGTTTAATGCATCAGCTGCACTTATGCTTGGGTCATTATCTCTAATTAAAGTTGCATCAAAACTTACAAGTTCAGTTGCACCAGAAAGAGTAAATGGACCTGTCACATTTCTCATTGTAACATTTTTAACATCATCACCAATTGTAGTCCCACCTCTAAAGTTGTGAATCTCAATTGTTGCCATGTTAGAAATATTTAAAGTACCATCGTGAATACCAGTATCAGCAGTAGAGTTACCTAGTGAACTCCAGCCTTGAGCTGCAGAACCATTAGTAAAACTAGTACCACCATTAATTAGTAAGTCAAATTTTCTGTATACTCCAGAAGAATTTTTTGATGATAATGATGAAATATTTAAATCTCCACCTTTTTTAAGAACAAAGTCATAGTCAGCAGTGTGGCTAAAAGGCAATGAACCTAAATCCATTGTTGTTGCAGAAGAAAAGTTTAATTCGTCAACATCTTGTGAACCAATAGTTCCACCTCCAATTGAAGTAACAGAAGCTAGTTTTGGTAAAGAGATAGTAGTAATTAATGAAGTATATGTTTCATCTAAAGTTACATTCTCAGCAGCAGTTAATGCAGGAAACTGGTAACCACCAGGTTGCTTAGCACTTATGTCTCTTGCAGAAGCTAGGTTTGTAAAAGTTACCTCAGTTGCAGAATTTGCGTGAGCTGTGTATGAAACATTACCATTTACAGTAATTACTTTGTCAACAACTTGTTGAACTTTAGTATAATCAGGACTTGACACACTAGAAAGATCAATAGTTAGTGTAGCATTTAGCACATTTAACTTGTTACCTAACGCTAATGCAGATTCTAAACTTGCAGCTGAATTAATAGTTACATCAGTTGAATAAACATTTGAGGAAGATAGCAGGTCAGCTAAACTTAAATCGATTGCGTCTAATTCAGCACTAAGCGCAGCAACTTCAGATGCAGTTGCAGCTGTAGCAAGAGATGCCTTAACAGAGTCAACGTCAGCTTGAAGTGCAGCTAAACTAGCGGTAATAGTAGAAAAATCGATGTTGCTTGCAGCAGTATTTGCAGCAGTTGCAGCAGCTTGCGCAGCAGTAACACCACTCTGAAGACCACTAATGGTACCAGATAGGGAGGCAACTTGAGCTGAAATAGCTTGTAGACCATCAACTTGAGATTTTAACGCACTTATTTGTGCATTTAAATCATCAAATTGGTCATCATAATTCTGACATCCCACAAAAACTAGTGAGGCAGCCAGAATAGTTAATAATCCTTTTTTCATTGTTTTAAAATTTAATTTATATTTATTTGTATTTTTCATATGAACGTTCATGTTACATATTAATGTACACACAAGGTTTAACAAATACCGTGCCACAATTAACAAAATATCAGTATAATGAGATATAAAATATTGATTTTCACATACTTGGTTAATTTTATTTTTATACAAGGTTGTAATAAACTTAGAGAAAATCAGATGATTAATCTTGAAAAATCTGTATTAACAGACTGCAAGTTTTTATTTGAAAGACAAAACGTTGCTTATTTAGATGGTAAAATCTTTGAGGGAATATGCTCTCAAACATCGACAGATAACAAATTTAAGGAATTTAGAAAATATAAAAAGGGCCAAAAAAATGGCAAACAACTTAGCTTTTTTTTACCTGAAGAAACTATTCACTATATTGGTTACAGTATGGATAATATGATACATGGTAAATTCAGAGAATACTTTAGAAATGGTAATTTATATCAGAAAGGAAAAATGTTTAGAGGTAAATACGACGGTATCTGGAAGATTTACTCAGAAAATGGCGATTTAAAAGAAAGATATACCTATTCCAAGGGTACACTGTTAAGAAATAATACATATGATGAATAAAAATTTCTTATTTATAATTGGCTTACTTTCAGCTTCATGTTCTGATAAAGTTTCTGAAGTTATCACAGTTGATTCTCATATTGATATAAATGTTCTAAATTTTACTGATTCTCTCAACTATACAATGAATACAGATACGCAGTTTAATCTACCTAAAATGATTGAAGGAGGGCTTGATGTAGCCTGGCTGGTAGTATACACTGCTCAAGGTGAACTTAACGAGGAAGGGTATGAAGCTGCTTATAATAATGCTATCTCTAAGTTTAATGCAATTGATCGTTTAGTTAACGTGTATGCCCCTGATCAGGTTGAACTTGCATTTACCTCGGATGATGTTAGAAGAATACTTGCAAGAGGCAAAAAAGTTATAATGATTGGAGTTGAAAATGCATATTCTATGGGGCTTGACACTTCAAATGTTGAAAAATTTTGGAAAAGAGGAGCAAGATATGTATCCCTTACACACAACGGTCATAATCAATTCTCAGATTCAAATACTGGAGAGTTTGATGGAACTTCAATGCATAATGGTTTAAGTGATTTAGGAAAAGAAGTAATTGAGCTTCTTAATTACTATGGAATAATGATAGATATATCTCATCCATCTAAAGAAGCCATAAGACAGATGACTGAATTAAGTAAAGCACCTATAATTGCATCTCATTCTTCCGCTCGTGGTCTAAGAGACCACCCAAGAAATGTTGATGACGAGCAGCTTAACTGGATAAAAGAAAATGGAGGAGTTATTCAAACTACAGCTCTGGGATTCTTTTTAACTGATCGTGAAGATCCTCCTGCAAATATGGATGATTTTATAGATCATATAGATTATATGGTAGATAAGATTGGAATAGACCATGTTGGAATAAGCTCTGACTTTGACGGAGGTGGAGGAATTGTAGGTTGGGAAGACGCTTCGGAGACCATGAATGTTACTTCTGCTTTAAGAGAGCGAGGTTATAGTGAATCAGAAATTGCAAAATTATGGGGTGGAAACTTACTAAGAGTTCTAAATGAAGTTCAAGAAATAGCAACTAAGCTTCAATCTTAAGTTTTATAAATAAAGCTTTTGCCCAAGTCTTGCGATATTAAAGCCTTTATTGGTAACTGATTTTGATAAATCACTATCGGGGTCTAACATTGGGTTGGTATGGTTCATATGAATAAAATACACTTTTCTCTTTTCTTCATCGCTTAAACTATCCAGAAGATTAAGAGTTTCAGATACTAATGGATGGGGAATTTCACTGATATCTCTATTTATTTCCTTTGAGTCATAAAAAGTTGCATCTAGTAATAAATAATCAAAATCCTTAGCTAAATCAATCAATTTTTTATCCCATTTTTCCCATTTGTCTATATCAGGTATAAATAAAGCTTTTTTATTTTTTCCTGTTATAATGTAACCTGCAGTCTCAGAATACTCATCTCTATGAGGAACTTTAATTGGGGTTATGTGTATATTGTTTAGCTCCAAATAGCTTTCATCAAAATCTGTATTTTGAATTTGAATATTATTTAAATTAACTAATTGGTTCCATGGACCATTTGTTTTCAAAAAATTACTCATTTTTGGAAGAACTTTAACCAAAAGGTTTTTTGAACCCAGTGCCTCTCTTCCAAAATACATCAGTCCAGTATAATGACCAATATGGCCGTGAGTAATATATATAGCCTCTGGAAGTAAAAATTCTTGAAAGATATTATTCTTAATGTGGTTTAACTGATATGTAATATCTGGTGTTGCTTCAAATAAAATATACTTGTTAAGATCTGAATTAATAACAGCAATTGATGTTACATAGAACTCCTCGTATTTAGTAAAATTATCTAGGCAAAACTTGTGCTTACATCCAATGTGGGGCATACCAGCATCCTGCGTATTACCCAAGATATATATATACTCTGATTGAGCATAAATAGGAATATTAATAAATAGAATAAAGAAAATTTTTAAAAATCTAATCAAAATGAAAAATTAAGACCAAAATAAAAATTTCTTTTTGGAGCTGGCTCATAATATCTTTTTCCAAAAGCATTTATCCTTATGTTATCATAAAACTCTTGATTAAAAAGATTATTTACTCCAATGGAGAATTCACTGTTTTTTAAAATCCCTTTTGAATACTTAACATTAAAGATATTGTATGAAGCGATAAGAGTTTCATTAAGATTATCAGCATATCTCTCTCCTATTAGGCGATTAGTTAATATTAATGTATTTTTTTTAGATAATTTTAGTAGGAGTTCCAAGTCTAGCATTTGACTTGGAATTCCTGGTATCAGGTTATCTGAAAGATCAGTTCCATTAAGAACAAAGTCTTTAAATCTATTTTTACTCAACGTATAGTTTAGGCTAAAAAAACCTCGATCAAATGAAAGAGTAGAACTAAGCTCAACTCCCTTTCTAAGTGTTGAACCCACATTTCTATAAAAGTTTTTACCAGGAAATTGCTCTATTTCATAAGGTAAAATTTCATTGTCTGAATTTGTAATATAAGCTACAGCCTCGAAGGCAATATTTTTTAATGATTTTCTCCATCCAATCTCGTAGTTGACAGCGTTATTTGAATTTAAATCTTTATTAAATCCACTTCCATCTGGGTTATTTGATAGCTCATTTAAAGTTGGTGTCTCAAAGCTTGTTCCAAAAGAAAAAAACAAATTATCCGATGAATTAATTGAATATGATAATCCTAAAGAAGGATTGATTTTATCTAGATTAATTTTGTTATTTGAATCAATTCCAATAGAGTTGATATCATATCTAATACCATATCTAAAAAGGAAACCTGTGTTGAAAGAAGTTTGATTAACAATGTAAAGGCCTGTTGAGTCAAAGTTTTCCATTTGACTTAGAGTTATATCTCCCTTTAATCCAAAATTGTTTTTGAATCTCTTTCTATCATCTGATTGGCTCAAATGGTCAATACCAATAACAAAAGAGTTATTTCGATTATCTAAATTTTTATTTCTTGTAAATTTGGTACCAAATCCATAATAATCTCTGTCAATTTCAATAACTCCACCAAAATTAAAGGGTGATTTCGAGTAAAAATCTCTTTTTTGATAAAAGAAATAACTGTCAAAAAAGGAGTTCTCGCTTTTCTTATAATTCCAAGATACCCCTGTTTTTAGATGCTTTACCTTTTCATAAGTATCAAAATCAATATTATTTTTTCTAGCTTGTCTACGATCATCTTCAACTTCACTTAATCTAAGACCACCTGGGTCAAATGCATAAGGGCTATCAGTATAATTTATTTGCCAAATAATCTTGCTTTTTTGGTTCAACTCATTAATATATTTAAGATTCAGTATTGTGGATTTGTAATTACTTTGATCTCTGTACCCGTTAGATTTTCTTTTATCATAATGAATTATTAGGTTTGAAGTTTTCCAGTTTAAAACTCTTGTCCTTTGAATCGATTGATATTGATAAGCTCCAAAAATTCCTGAAGTTCTGTAGTACTTTTCATCTGGATTAGACAAAGTGTTTATGCTTATTACCCCACCAGAAGAGTTACCATATAAATTTGCGTTTGGACCTCTTAAAATTTCAATGTTTGAAATTAAACCTAGTGGGAGATTATCTAATTGGCTTTGACCGTCAGGAGTTGTTTCTGGAATCCCATCAACTATTAACTTTATGCCTCTAATACCAAATGCAGATCTTGCACCAAAACCTCTTATTGAAATCCTCATATCTTGAGAGAAATTATTTGATGAGGTTGTAAACACACCTGGTGTATTTTTAATAAAATCAGAAAATGACGATTGTGAGTTGTAGTTTTTATCCTCAATAAAACTTTTTAAAGTTACTGACAATGGAGTCTGCTTTTTAATTGTATTAATTTTTGTTGATTTAACGACTACATTTTCAAGGTCTATAGTTTGAATGGTATCTTGCAAATTACCAAAAACAACAAATGGTACTAATATTATTATTCTATTGATATACCCTAACATAGTCTATTTCGTAAGTTGCATTAGTAAAGCCTGGAGCTACATAACCATCAGTCCAGTGACCGCCAACAGCAAGATTTAAAAGTAGGAAAAATGGTTTGTCAAATGGTGAGTGTTGAGATTGCATTGGATATTCAAAATACATTTCTTCGTCAACAAAAAATTGGATTTTATCTGGAGCCCATTGAATTGCGTAGGTATGAAATTCCTCAAATGGACTATCAATAATTTTTTCAGCTCTAATAAACCTTTCTTGGCCTGTATCAAAAAAGATTTTACCTGGAACATTTGTTGTCTGCCTCGAATAGTCTTGAGGACCATAGTGAAGGGCAGACGAAATCAAACCAGGATTATCACTGGTGCTATCTTTTACATAATCGCCATGTTCTAATATATCAAGCTCTCCACAATTAGGCCAGCTTACTTCATCAATATTTGCACCAAGCATCCAAAATGCTGGCCACATTCCCTCCCAATTAGGAAGTTTTGCTCTCATTTCAACTCGGCCATATGTAAATTCAAGTTTATCTTGTGTATTTATTCGTGCAGAGGTAAATTGTTTACCTTGAAACTCCTCTCTTTTTGCTGTAATTTTTAAAAGACCATTTTCAACTTTGATATTATCTTGTTTATCTGTATAATATTGTAACTCGCCATTATACCAACTACCATTGTTTGGTGCAACAGTTTCTATATTCC
>JADHME010000026.1 GCA_016780245.1 Flavobacteriaceae bacterium
TTGAAATTGTTGTTTATAATCAATGAACTGAGATGTTTCAAACTCAGACTTATCTATTTCATTAAGTATAGATTTTACTTGATCTAAGGCTTCTTCAGTAAAATTTCCATCAATATAATCACCATTGGAAGAATCAGCTATTTTATTAAGAATCAAACTATTTCTTTTGGTAATAACTACTTCTCCATTAATATCTTTTTTGTATGAATCAATTGCTCCATTTAATCTAATTGGTATAGTAGATCCTGAATCTTCTCCAATTCCTACTGTTATTAAGTTTATGTCATTTATTGAGATTAAGTCAATTAAATCATCAGGTATGTCATCATGATCTTCTCCATCTGAGATAAGTATTAAAACTCTATTTGTCTCTGAATTTTGATCAAAGAAATTTACAGATAAATTTAGAGCAGCATCAATTGATGTTCCTTGAGATGAAAGCATATCCGTATCTATTATCTGGAGAAAGTTTTTTACAGAAGCAAAGTCTGTAGTAAGAGGAACTTGCGGAATAGCCTGAGCAGCATAAGCAACAATACCAACCCTATCACTTGATAAAGAGTTTATTATTTCTGAAACTATTCTTTTTGATCTTAACAGTCTATTAGGAGCAACATCTTCTGCAAGCATACTTTTAGATACATCTACTGCAAAAACAATATCAACACCTTCTCTATTAATTGTTTTAAGCTCAGTTCCTATTTTAGGGTTAGCAAGTGCTATGGATAAACATAAAATGGCTAAACATTCTAGAATAAGCTTAAGATTAAGCTTGAAATTAGATCTATTAGGGCTAATGTATTCTAATAAATCATGCTTTGAGAATGAATTCTGTACTTTCTTCCTCCATAACATGTAGATATAATTGACAATAACTAACAGCGGAATTAATAATGCTAAATAAAGAAAATATGTAATGTCTATCTCATACATTATACAAAGCTTTTAAATATTGTTTTTCTTGCAAATACTTCTATTACAAATAATATAAACCCTAACATTACAAATGGCTTATATTTTTCTGAAACATTAGTGAAAATAGTTTCTTTTATTTCTGTCTTCTCTAATTTATTGATCTCATCATAAATATTTTGAAGTTCTAAATTATCAGTTGCTCTAAAATATCTTCCAGATGTCTTTTCAGAAATATATCTCAAAAGATCCTCATCAATTTCAACTTTTGTAAGACTAAATTGGAAATTTCCGTTGGGAAGAATTGAGACTGGTGCAAGTGCTCTTCCATTTGTTCCTAGACCAATAGTATATGTTTTAATTTCATATTCAGCAGCTAGTTCTGCAGCAATTCTTGGATCTATGAAACCTGAATTGTTGACTCCATCGGTGAGCAAAATTATTACCTTACTTTTAGCAGTACTTTCTTTAAGTCTATTAACTGCAGTTGACAGTCCCATGCCTATAGCAGTTCCATCTTCTAGAAGAGCCTCATAATTAATTTCAGATAGAGATTGCTTAAGGATTAGTTTGTCAGTTGTAACAGGTGTTTTAGTATAACTCTCGGCTGCATAAACTACTAAACCTATCCTATCATTTGGTCTATCATCAATAAAGTTTGAAGCAACATTTTTTAAGGCAGTTAATCTGTCTGGTTTTAGGTCTTTAGATAACATACTTGAAGAGATGTCAATAACCATAACAATATCAATACCTCTTGATGTTGAAATCCTTTTAGATGTTGACTTAGATTGAGGTCTTGAAATCGCAATTATTAATAGTAAGATAACTAATACTCTTATTATATTTAACAAGGGTCTAAGCTTAGTTAAAAGTGAATTTTTAGCTTTTAAATATGATAAAGAAGAATGTGTAAGTGATGCCTGAGTATATTTTCCGAACTTATACCAAAAAAATAATATTGCTGGTATAATTATCAAAATAAAAAGATATTCCGGGTTTGCTAAGTACAAATCTTTAAACATTACAATTCTTTTACTATATCAAAGCTTTCTAAAATCCTAGACTTTATATTGTCCGCATACCTATCATCTGCTCTATGAACTATTGTAAGTCTAATAGTTTTTTTATCATAGGGAAGAATAACAGTAGTAAAATTAGATCTAATTAATCTGTTTTTAATTTCAATATCAAGACTTCCAAAAAGTCTTAATCCGGTATCTCCAGATTTAATTGTGAACTGATCATCCTTTAAAAGTATATTTTTTGAGCCCATAGTTTGAAATTGATTAATTAAATCATTTTTTATTAAATCAAGACTAGGGTTGTTATCAACTTGCACAACATCTTTAAAATCAATTGTCAAAAAAAATGCATCTTTAAAGTCCCCCATAACAAATTTACTATCATAAAGTGTGTCATTTGATCTGACTAAAATGTTTGGAGAATTTAATTCAACTGGTGGAGAACCATATTGACTTGTATACCATTCTTTGGACATTAGAATTTTTGTAGGATTCATCAATATAGTATCTCTAACAGGATAATAACCAAATATTAAAATTGATATTAATAGAATTGAGGAAAGAATTAAAAACGAATATTTTAAAAAGGTTTTTAAGTCGTCAATTATAGAATATTCCTCATTTTCGGGTTCTATATCTTCAACTATATTAAATTTTTCATTATAAATTTTTTCGGTATCATCAATAAAGTCTGATATTATATCTAAGTCATTCTTAATATCTGATTTCGTAGGAAGTGATTTTGCGAATTTGACTAAATCAGACTTTGTGAAAAGACTTTCAAGCTTACTTATTTTACTTTTTTCAAAATTATAATTACCACTATCTCTAAGTAAATTAATTCTTAATATAAGCTCCTTGGAAGTACTTTCCATAGCAGGTATTTTAATCTGGGATTCAAGATATTCTCTGAAAATATCAATTAAAATTGTATAATATTCTTTGAATTCAATCTGAGAATTAGGATCCAGGCTATTCAAGTTTTCTAACTTCTCATTTGCCAACTCAAATAAGGATTTTTCTTCTTCATTAGGTCTTATGTTTTTTTTCAGTAAATAATATCGGTAGAGAAAGAATACAAGGAAACCAACAATTATTGCAATAAATATCCTTAATAGTAGATTTTGATAATTTCTTTTAACAGGAATAATTGGTTTTATGTCATATAGGTTTTGTTTTAAAGTATCAACTTCAACATCGTTTACTACAATTAATAATGAATCTGAATATTTTATTGACTGATTAAGGTATATTTTTTGGGGTGGAATCCAATATTCTCCAGGCTCAAAATTTATTAATGAGTACCTCTTTGAAAAAGTAGATGACTCTTGAATTGTATCGGTATCAAACGACTCTAAAATCTCAAAAGGCATAAAATTTGGAATTTCATCAAATGAAATATTGTATTTATTTTTTGAGGATATATCGATTTTAAAATTTAATTCTTCGCCTATTTTTACTTCAGTAGTATCTACATTAGTAGATATAATTATATCCTTATCAAAATTTGGGTTTTGACTATATAACAACGCACTTGAACATAGGTATAGAATTAAAAAATTTTTCATTTATCGTTGCTTAAAATATCCTAGAAGTTTTTTTACATAACTATCATCAACTTCACAATTAATTACTCCTGCCCCATTTTTATTGAAAAGAGTTTCAAAATACTTTACTGAATTAGCATAGTTTAGATTATAGTTTTCCCTTAACCTCTTTGATGATGTATCAACCCATATAAGTTCATTTGTTTCAGCATCAATCATTGGCACAAAGCCTATTTTTATCATCTTAGTTTCCATTTGATCATAAATTCTTATTCCAGTAAGATCAAATTTTTTAGCTGCAAGTTTTAATGATTTATCATAGTCTTTATCAATGAAATCAGATAAAATAAATACAATTGCTTTTTTTTGAATTATACTTAGAAGAAACTTAAGTGATGAATTAATATTTGTTTTAGAGCTTTTAGGCTTAAATTCAATTAATTCTCTTATAATTCTAAGTATATGCTTTTTACCCTTATTAGGAGGAATGAATAACTCAATATCATCAGTAAAAAGTATTGCACCAACTTTATCATTATTTTTTAAAGCAGAAAATGCCAATGTTGCAGCAATTTCTGTTATTATTTCTTTCTTTAGTTTGTTGCTAGTTGCAAAGTTTTCCGAACCACTTACATCTATTAGAAGCATTAATGTTAGTTCCCTCTCCTCTTCAAATACTTTTATAAAGGGCTCATTATATCTTGCCGTTACGTTCCAGTCAATCGATCTAATATCATCTCCAAATTCATACTTTCTAACTTCACTGAAAGTCATACCTCTACCTTTAAAAGTACTTAGATATTCTCCTCCAAACAGGTTGTCACTAAGCCTTCTGCTTTTAATTTCAATTTGTCTTACTTTTTTAAGTAATTCTTTAGAATTCATTAACTATGGTACTTCAACTGTATTTACTATTTGTTTAATTACGTCTTCAGTAGATACGTTTTCAGCCTCAGCCTCATATGTTAGACCTATTCTATGTCTAAGAACATCAGTTATGACTTCTCTTACATCTTCTGGTATTACGAAGCCTCGGTGATTTATAAATGCATAGCATTTAGCTGCAAGAGCCAGGTTGATACTCCCTCTCGGTGAAGCACCAAATGAAATAAGAGGGGATAAGTTTTTAAGATTATATTTTTCTGGATATCTAGTACAGAAAATTAGATCTAATATATACTTTTCAATTTTTTCATCCATGTATACTTCATTAACTAAATTTTGAGCAGTTAATATCTGCTTAGTTGTCACAACAGGCTTTATTTTATCTTCTTTCGAAGATAGGTTCATATTTATAATCTTTTGTTCTTCTTCAAGTTTAGGATAATCCACTACAACTTTTAGCATAAACCTATCTACTTGTGCCTCTGGAAGAGGATATGTACCTTCTTGCTCAACAGGATTTTGAGTAGCCATTACTAGAAAAGGATCGGTTAATTTGAATGTTTTATCACCAATAGTTACCTGTTTTTCTTGCATAGCTTCAAGCAACGCTGATTGAACTTTAGCGGGTGCTCTGTTTATCTCATCTGCTAATACAAAATTTGCGAAAACTGGTCCCTGTTTAATAGAAAATGTACCTGATTTCATATTATAAATCATAGTTCCAATGACATCAGCAGGAAGAAGATCTGGGGTAAATTGAATTCTGCTAAATGAGCCTTTAACGGCGTTACTAAGACTATTAATAGCCAATGTTTTGGCAAGTCCTGGAACACCTTCAAGTAAAATATGTCCTTTACCTAATAGACCTATTAAAAGTCTTTCAATCATTGTTTTCTGACCAATAATCTTTTTATTGATCTCCATTGAAAGTAAATCTACGAAAGCACTCTCTTTTTTGATTAGTTCATCTTTTTTACCTAAATCTACATTCTTGTTTGTATCACTCATAACTACTTGTTTTATTCATTAAATTTCAAAATTTATTAGTAAATCTCCTGTTAAGAATTGGTTAAATTGATTTTAACAAAAATATTACTTTGAAAAGTATTCGGGGTATAAATAATCATTTTTTGGATAATGACTCATATCAACATTCTTTACTAGTTCATATATTTCTTTTCTTAAACTATCAAAATTAACTTTATTCTTGGCTGAAATAAATAAGGCCTTACCATTAGTCTTATTCATCCATGTATTTCTCCATTGTTGTAAAGAGTAGTGGCCATTTTTTCCAGAATATGAGTCATTAAAATCAATAGCTTGATATTTATCAATTTTATTGAAAATCATCAAGTTATATTTATTGTGGCAGTTAATTTCATTCAAAATATTATTTACGGAGTCGATATGGTCTTCAAAGCTTGGATGAGATATATCAACTATATGTAAAAGTATGTCGGCATCTTTAACCTCTTCCAAAGTGCTTTTGAAAGATTCAATAAGTTGTGTGGGTAATTTTCTTATAAAACCTACTGTATCAGTTAGAAGAAACGGTAATGTATTAATAACAACTTTTCTTACTGTAGTATCAAGTGTTGCAAACAATTTGTCTTCCGCAAAAACATTACTTTTAGACAACATATTCATTATTGTTGACTTTCCTACATTAGTATATCCTACCAATGCCACTCTAACTAACGATCCCCTATTTCCTCTTTGGACCTTCATCTGTTTATCAATTGTAGATATTTTTCTTTTTAATAGTGAAATTTTATCCCTAACAATTCTTCTATCAGTTTCTATTTCAGTTTCACCAGGACCTCTCATACCAATACCCCCTCTTTGTCTTTCAAGGTGGGTCCATAGTCCTTTTAGTCTTGGCAGTAAATACTCATACTGAGCAAGCTCAACTTGAGTTTTAGCGTAACTTGATTTTGCTCTTTGAGCAAAAATATCAAGAATAAGGGCAGTTCTATCAAGAATTTTACACTTTAAAATTCTTTCAATATTTGCTTGTTGAGTGGGAGACAGTTCATCATCAAATACTACTACTGAGACATCGTTGACTTTGA
Source organism: Flavobacteriaceae bacterium (assembly GCA_016780245.1). Classification (GTDB taxonomy): domain Bacteria; phylum Bacteroidota; class Bacteroidia; order Flavobacteriales; family Flavobacteriaceae; genus Marisimplicoccus. The sequence goes on from JADHME010000026.1 coordinate 6,442, forward strand.
CATATTTTAATATCTCATCAATTTTTCCTTTTCCAATAAATGTTCTTGAATTTGGTGTATTTATCTTTTGAGTGAATTTTTTAACAACATTCCCGCCAGCTGAAAAAGATAGAAACTCTAATTCTTCTAAAAATTCTGATAATTTTTCTTCATCTTGGGAATCATTTACAACTCCAACTAAAACAGTATTTTCATAATTTGACTTTTTTGGCTCAATCATTTTAAGCTGAGTAGGTTCTAAGATTAAACGTTTTACCATCAAATACACCATAAGTATAGTGTGTGATCCAATCTCCTAAATTAATGTATTTTGATTTTGATTTTAGTTGATGAACTATAGGTAGATGTCTATGTCCAAAAATAAAATAGTCAATATGTTCCTTTGATAGTTTTTTTTCACAGAACTGAATTAACCATTCTTTATCCTCACCTTTAAATTTTAGATCCTCTTTTCCTGACAATAATTTATTTTTTTGAGAAAAATATTTTCCAAGCCATAGACCTATATCAGGGTGAATTAGTCTATACATTTTAATGAAAAAACTATTCGATAATATCAACTTCATCCTTTTATACCCATAGTCACCAGGTCCAAGACCATCACCATGTCCTATATAGAATGATTTTGAATTAAATACAAAGAGTTCAGGTGATCTAAAGACCTTAATGTTTAACTCCTTTTCAAAATAATCATTCATCCAAAAGTCATGATTACCAACAAAAAAATAAATTTTAATTCCTGAGTCAGATAGTTCAGCTAGTTTTCCAAGAACTCTAGTAAATCCTTTTGGAATAGCCTCTTTATACTCAAACCAAAAATCAAACAAATCTCCTAATAAAAAAATGATTTCAGCATCATCTTTAATTGAATCCAACCATGAAACAAATATCTTTTCTCTTGCATGACTTTCTTCAAGTGAAGGTGCTCCTAGGTGATTATCAGATGAAAAGTATATTTTTTTATTTATTGGAATGTCCATAATCAACCAATTGCATTATTTAAATCTTCTATTAGATCCTCTGCATCCTCAATTCCAACACTTAATCTTAATAAAGATTCTACTAATCCTGATTTTTTTCTTTCCTCAAGTGGTATTGAAGCATGTGTCATACTAGCCGGATGACAACAAAGACTCTCAACTCCACCCAGTGATTCAGCTAGGGTAAATAATTTAAGATTCTCTGCTATTTTTTTTGCAGATTCAAAAGAATTGTCTTTTGGTATGAATGAAACCATACCTCCAAATACATGCATTTGTTTTTCTGCAATTTTATAATTTTTATTATCTGAAAATCCTGCCCAGTATACATTACCTATTTTATCATGATTTCTCAAGAAAATTGCAACTTTTTCAGCATTTTCTGAATGTCTTTGCATTCTTAAGTGCAATGTCTTAATTCCTCTTAGTGTAAGAAAACAATCCATTGGTCCAGGTGTAGCTCCTGAAGCATTTTGAATAAATGATAACTTATTATAAAGTTGCTCATCGTTAACAACAATAGCACCAATAACAACATCACTATGACCAGCGATATATTTTGTAGCAGAGTGCATAACAATATCTGCACCTAGCTCAAGTGGTCTTTGTATATATGGAGATGCGAAAGTATTATCAATGCAAAGAAGTATTTGATTTTTTTTAGCAATTTTTGATATTGATTCTATATCAACAACATTCATCATAGGGTTTGTAGGTGTTTCAGCCCAAATAAGTTTAGTTTTCTTATTTACTTTATTTGATACTTCATCTAAATTTTCCATGTTTACGAAGTGAAACTTTAGATCATATTTCTCAAATATTTGTTTAAATAATCTATAGCTTCCTCCATATAAATCATTTGTAGATATTATCTCATCACCAGGATCTAGAGTTTTAACAATAGCATCAATTGCTGCTAAACCTGAAGCAAAGGCTAAACCATAATTTCCGTTTTCAAGAGAAGCTATTGATCTTTCAAAATTAGTTCTAGTTGGATTATGAGTTCTACTGTACTCATAACCTTTATGAACACCAGGAGAAGTTTGAGCATAAGTAGATGTTTGGTAAATAGGTGTCATAACAGATCCATATGCAGGATCTAAAATTTGTCCACCATGTATAGCTCTTGAATTAAACCTTAATTTTTTCTTCATATTCAGCAAATATAAAGATATTGGACTTTAACCATACTTTTCATCTAAAATGATTTTCTTTGTTGCAAAATAAAATGAACAGCAGATATTTAGCTCTTGCCGCAGCTTTTATAGCAACAACAATATATGGAATCAATCATACTATTGCTAAAGAAGTAATGCCAGTGTATATAGGTTCATCAGGTTTTATTATGCTTAGACTTCTGGGAGCAACAGCTCTTTTTTGGTTGATTAGCTTTTTTAATCCCAAAGAAAGGATTGAATCCAAAGATATTCTAAAGATAGTTTTTGCTTCAATTTTAGGTATGTCCATAAATATGTTAGCTTTTTTTAGAGGTCTTGAATTGTCGACTCCGATTAATAGTGGTGTAATAATAACTTTATCCCCTGTTTTTGTTCTTATATTATCTTATTTTTTCTTAAAGGAGAAAGTTACAATGAAAAAAATTCTGGGAATTATCATTGGGTTTTCTGGAGCACTTTTTTTGATTATTAATAGCAGTAAAATAGGTATAAATGCACCAAATATTCCACTAGGAAATTCATTTTTCTTACTTAATGCTTCTGCCTATGCTGGATATTTAGTAATAGTTAAGCCTTTAACTGCAAAATACAATATTTTCACCTTAATGAAATGGTTATTCTTGATTGGATTGGTTTTATCAACTCCTATTACATATAATCAATTTGTTGAAGTAGAATGGGCTGAGTTACCTTGGTATGCTATTTGGAGAATGATTTATGTCGTAATTGGTACAACATTTATGACATATTTATTAAATATGTACGCATTAAAGACACTGTCTCCAACAGTAATTGGTTCATTCATATATCTACAGCCAATTATAACAATAATATTTGCATTATTAACTGCTAATGACACTTTAGATTCAACAAAAATAATAGCATGTGCATTAGTTTTTATAGGAGTTTATCTTGTGTCTATTAAGAATAAGAATGATTGATTGTCAAATCAAAAATATTAATTAGTTTGTATTGTGTATTTTAAATTTTCTATGATAAATTTGAAGTAAATAAAACTATTATGAAAAAGCTTCTTTCAATTGTAGCAATTTTATTATTTCTTTCATGTAACAATTCTAATACATCACAAGAAAAGTTTCAATATGAAAGAGTCAAAGAAGACAATGTTTCCGCTCAAAGTAATTCAGTTTCAAATAATGTTATCTTAAACTCTAATGATCAGATGAAGTTTGATAAAAGAATAATTAGAGTAAATGCTAATGAGAGCGTTACTTTAACTTTAAACCATACTGGTAGATTTCCAGCTATTTCAATGGGACATAATTTTGTACTAATTAAAAAAGATGTTGATGTCAATGATTATGCTCTTAGGGCAGTTAGTGCAAGAGATAATGATTATATTCCTGAAGGTGGCGATGAAATTGCATTTACAAAAATGTTAGGGGGAGGAGAGTCTGATACAATAACTTTTGATGCTCCTGAACCTGGCACCTACACCTTTATTTGTTCATTCCCAGGCCACTATCAATTAATGATGGGTGAATTTATTGTACTCTAAAAGATTAATTTTTAATAACTTATTCTTGTGAAGAAGGTTTTATTAATTCTTTTATTTATTTCAATCGGATGTCAAAACAATTCTGAAAGGTCTGACTCTTTGTCTAATAAAGGAGTTGGCCCAATTACCAATGTTATACTTGAAGATAAGGTGAAAATTTCTATGGCAAACTCTGGTGAAAAATTATTTAATCAACTTTGTACATCCTGTCATATGATCAATGAAGATTATATTGGTCCAGCTATGTCAGGAATTCTTAATAGAAGGTCACCAGAGTGGATAATGAATATGATTTTAAACCCTATTCAAATGCTTGAAGAAGATCCTATTGCAATAGAGTTGCTAGAGGAATATGATTTTGAATATATGTATAATCAAAATTTATTGGAGGAAGAAGTAAGAGAGATTCTAGAATACTTTAGGCTTCTTGATTAAACATCAACATTACCATCATAATAACCAGGGATTGACACAAATCCAAGTTTATTAACCATAACGAACTCGCTAGCCTTATATGAATTAACAGCCATTTGGCGAAATAAATCACATATTTGAGAATAATTTTTTCCATCATCTGCAATCATGCTTCCGTTATCTATGTGTTCGGAGAAGTATCTTTCTAGAGTTTTATTTTCAACATCTTTAATTGATGATTTTTTTTCTGAAAAGATTATCATATTGATAAATTCTTCAATCATTGCATTTAAATATTTTTGATCTTCAGTTCTTATGTTTTTTGCAACATATGCATCAACAAATTTTGAAAGATTTAATGAATTTGCTCCTGGAGAATCAGTCTCTGGAATTATAATTTCTAAAATTCTATCTAGAAAATTTATTTCGTTATTACTAAAAAAACTAAGCTCTTTGTTATTAGTAGGTGAATTACATGATTGAACTAATGAAATAACTCCAGATGAAATAGTAATTGCCCCAAATGAGGCTCCAATTCTTTTTATAGCCTTTCTTCTATCCATTTTACAAGTTTTGTTTTTTTAATTCTTCAACTGCATGATTAGCAGCTCTTGCAGTGAGAGCCATATATGTTATTGATGGATTTTGATTACCAGCAGAGGTCATACATGCGCCATCCGTGACATATACGTTTTTAACCTCATGGATTTGATTATTTGCATTCAAAACAGATGTCTTTGGATCTCTACCCATTCTAGCAGTGCCCATCTCGTGAATACCATTCCCGAAGACGTATTTACTCTCCCATCCATATACATCTTTAAAGCCAGATCGTTCAAGCATCTCTTCAGCTTGTTCCTTCATATCCTTTCTCATAGCAAATTCATTTTCTTTGATTTTTGCATCAAAAGTAACTGTTGGAAGACCCCATTTATCTTTCTTTTCGTAATCTAAAGTCATTTTATTTTCATGATAAGGCAGGATTTCACCAAAAGCAGTCATACTTGCAGTCCATTCATCATACTTAACTAAATTTTCTTTTAATCTTGGTCCATATGATATTAACTCTTCTTTACTATCAGCTATACTTTGATAGCCCCTATATGCACCTCCTTGATAACCATACCCTCTAATAAAGTCATTCCTATTGGTTACACCACCAATATTTCTAAATCTTGGAATAAAAAATCCTGCAGGTTTTCTTCCATAAGTTGTTTTATTTTTAAATCCTTCAAATGTTCCAGAGGCTCCAACTTGAAAATGATGATCCATTAAATTATGCCCCAATTCTCCTGAGTCGTTACCCATTCCATTTGGAAATCTATTAGATTTTGATTGCATTAATATTGAAGTTGAGGCAATTGCGGATGAGCATAGAAAAATTACTTTGGCATAGTATTCATAGGATTGATTATTCTCAGAATCTATTACTCTTACACCTTTTGCTATTTTTTTATCTTCATCATATATAATCTCATGTACAATTGAATTTGGCATAAGTGTCATGTTACCAGTTGCTTCGGCAGCAGGTAAGGTTGATGAATTACTGCTAAAATAAGCACCATATGGACAACCTCTCATACATCTATTTCTATATTGACATGTAACCCTGCCAAGACCTGGTTTAGTACCCTCGGTTATATGAGCAGTTCTTGCATTTGATAAAATCCTACCATCTGAGAAATTATTTGAAATACTATTTCTCATATGCTGCTCAAGAACATTAAGTTCAAATGGTTTTAAAAACTTACCATCTGGAAATTGTGGAAGCCCTTCTGCCCTTCCTTGAACTCCTATATATTCTTCAACATAATCATACCAAGGAGCTATGTCTTTATATCTAATAGGCCAATCAACTGCAATTCCATCTTTCAAATTAGCTTCAAAATCAAATTCAGAGAGCCTGTAAGTATGTCTTCCCCAGGTTAAAGATCTTCCACCAACATGGTATCCTCTAATCCAATTAAATTTATTTTCATCGTCATTATATGGATGATCAAAATCATCAACAAAAAAATGTTTATGAGATTCTTGGGTTACATAACCCGTTCTACTTTGCTTAGGTTGTCTCTTTAAAGTTTCTTGCGTAATAGTATTGCCACCCTCAAATTCCCATGGATCCATATTTGCTGTATGGTAGTCATCAATATGGTTAATCATTCTACCTCTCTCAAGCACGAGAGTTTTGAGGCCTTTTTCAGTCAATTCTTTTGCTGCCCATCCACCACTAATTCCAGTTCCTACAACTATAGCATCAAATTTGTTTTGCATTTATTTTTAGTTTTTTCAATTTAAGAATATATACTTGAAATTGTAATTAATTATTTAAATTTATATTTATACTAATATAAAAAACCAATATAATATGAAAAGAAAAGAATTTATAAAATTAGCCTCAACAGGTGCACTAGGTATATCATCTATAGGGTATTTATCTTGTGAGAATCAAAAAGAATTATTTTTTAAAATATCCCTTGCCCAATGGTCACTTCACAAAGCAATTCAAAGTGGTATGATGTCTCCATATTTATTTGCTAAAAAGTCTAGTGAACTTGGATTTACAGGACTTGAGTATGTTAATGCTTTATATGATGATGTTATGAAAAGTGAAGATAAATCTTCAGCTATTAAAGAATTTATTTTAAAGAATAATCAACTGGCAGATGATAACGGAGTTGAAAACGTGCTTATTATGATAGATGATGAAGGTGATTTAGCAGACGAGAATGAGGACATGAGACAAATTGCAATAGATAATCATAAGTTATGGATTGATACTGCTGCTGAAATGAATTGCTCATCAATAAGATTAAATCTTTATGGTTCCAAAGATGTTGAAACATGGAAAAATTTATCAATTGATAGTTTATCAAAGTTAGGAGAATATGCAAAAGGAACTGGGATAAATGTAACTGTTGAAAATCATGGTAGAATCACTTCAAATATTCCAGAACTGATGAATGTTATCTATGGAACAAACATGGATAATGTTGGTACTCTACCTGATTTTGGTAATTTCTGTATGGCTGACGAGGGATATGGTTCTGTATTCGACGGTTCGTGTGAAAAAATGTATGATTTTTATCAAGGAGTAGAAGAAATGATGCCAAAGGCATTTGCAGTAAGTGCAAAGTCAAATGATTTTGATGATAATGGAGATGAAAAAACTATTGATTACATGAGAATGATGAAAATTGTAAAAAGTTTTGGATACACTGGTTATGTGGGTGTTGAATATGAAGGTGAGAGGTTATCTGAAGAGGATGGAATTAAAGCCACTAGAGATTTATTAATTAAAATTGGTCAGTCAATATAATATGAGTAAAACAATAAATATTAAACTTAGTATAATGATGTTCCTGGAGTTTTTTATTTGGGGATGTTGGTTTGTTACAATGGGAACTTTTCTTTCACAAGCTTTTAGTGCATCTGGTGGAGAAATTTCATTAGCATATGAGACTCAATCATGGGGTGCAATTATTGCTCCATTTATTATTGGATTAATTGCAGATAGATATTTTGATGCAGAAAAAATTCTAGCCATTATTCACATTGTTGGAGGAGGACTTCTATTTATGTGCTCAATAGCTTTAGGTTTTGACGCATTCTATCCATACATATTAATATATATGATACTTTATATGCCAACCCTGGCTTTAGTTAATTCAATAGCCTTTAGAC
>JADHME010000027.1 GCA_016780245.1 Flavobacteriaceae bacterium
GATATTGAGGATATAATTGAAATAAGAAATTTTGCAGAGATTCCTATTTTACGAAAAGAATTTATAATTAGCGAATATCAAATATTTGAAGCTAAATCAATTGGGGCTGACGCAATATTATTAATTGCATCAATTCTTACTTCAGAAGATATTTTGAATTTTAGTTCCATAGCCAAGAGCCTAGGTCTTGAAGTATTAGTTGAGGTACACACCTATGAAGAATTAAAAAAAATATCAGGAAATGATATTGATATAATTGGTGTTAATAATAGAAATCTTGACACTTTAGAGATCGATTTAAACAACAGTATTGAAATATACAAAGAGATTCCTGATGAATTTATTAAGATATCTGAAAGTGGCATTAGTAAGGTTGAATCAATTCTAAGACTTAGAGAAGTTGGCTATCAAGGATTTTTAATTGGTGAAAATTTTATGAAAAGTAATGATCCGATGCAGGAGGCATTTAATTTTATTAAAGAAGTTGAAAATGAAATTTAAAGTTTGTGGATTATTTGATGATAAAAATATTCAGCAAGTAGCTGAATTAAATCCTGATTACATCGGTCATATTTTTTGGGAAAAATCTGTAAGGTTTGTAAAGACTAAAACTCCAAACCTTAAATCTGAAATAAAAAAAACTGGTGTTTTTTTTAACTCAAATTTTGATGTTGTAATTGATAAAGTATCAGAACATGATTTAGCTTGTGTTCAATTACATGGAGATGAGTCACCTGAATTTTGTAAAAAAATATTAGATAGTGGGATTCAAGTTATTAAGTCATTTAGAATTGATGATAAATTTGATTTTGGTGTTTTAAAAAATTATGAAGACTATTGTGACATGTTTTTATTTGATTCAAAATCAGACCTTCCTGGAGGAACTGGCAAGTCATTTAACTGGAAGAATTTAAAAAAATATAATTTAAAAAAGGATTTTTTTATCAGTGGTGGTATAGGGCTTCACTCTATTGATGCGCTATTTGATCTTTTAAAAATGGATCTTCCTGTCTATGGGATAGATGTAAATAGTAAATTTGAAGACGACAACTATTTGAAAAAAATTGATGAATTAAAAACTTTTATAGAAACAATTAAAAATGAAGTATACAGTTGACAAAAAAGGGTTTTATGGAAACTATGGAGGTGCTTTTGTACCTGAAATGCTATTTCCAAACCTTGACGAATTAGAAAAAAACTATACCAAGATTATAAATGATTCTGATTTTCAGAAAGATTATAATAATCTTTTAAAGGATTATGTAGGAAGACCAACTCCATTATATTTTGCAGAAAGAATGTCAGAGAAATATAAATGTAAAATATATTTTAAAAGAGAGGACTTGTGCCATACAGGAGCTCATAAAATAAATAATACTGTTGGTCAAATTTTACTAGCTAAAAGATTAGGAAAGAAAAGAATTATTGCTGAAACAGGTGCTGGTCAACATGGAGTTGCCACAGCAACTGTTTGTGCATTAGCAGGAATTGAATGTGTAATATATATGGGAGCTATTGATATCAAAAGACAAGCTCCTAATGTTGCTAGAATGAAAATGCTGGGAGCAAGTGTGGTTGCAGCTGAATCTGGGAGTAAAACTCTCAAGGATGCTACAAATGAGGCTATTAGAGATTGGATTAATAATCCTATTACAACTCACTACATAATTGGATCAGTTGTTGGTCCTCATCCATATCCTGATATGGTTGCCAAATTTCAATCAATCGTTTCTAAAGAGATAAAGTCTCAGTTAATTGAAAAAGAAGGAACTGATAGCCCGGATTATTTAATAGCTAATATTGGAGGAGGAAGTAATGCAGCTGGATTATATTATCATTATTTAGAAGACGAGAAAGTAAAAATTATTTCAGTTGAAGCAGCTGGTGAAGGTGTTGAATCTGGTAAAAGTGCTGCTACATCAGTTCTTGGTAAAACTGGAATTATTCATGGAAGTAAAACTCTTTTAATGCAAACCAAGGATGGGCAAATAGTTGAGCCTTACTCCATATCAGCTGGCTTAGATTATCCTGGTGTTGGTCCACTTCATGCACATTTATTAGAAAGCAAAAGAGCAGAGTTCATGTCGATAACAGATAGTGATGCTATGCTAGCAGGATTAGAAGTCTCTAAACTAGAAGGGATTATTCCTGCAATAGAAACTGCTCATGCATTTGCTGCATTTAAGTATTTAGATTTTAAACCAAATGATATAATTGTTCTTAACTTCTCTGGAAGAGGAGATAAAGACTTAAATACTTACATTGATTATTTTAAATTATAATGAATAGAATTGACAAAAAATTAAAAGAAGAAGGTAAACTGTTGTCAATATATTTTACAGCAGGATATCCTAGTTTAGATGATACAGTTAATATTATTTTTAAGCTTCAGGAATCTGGTGTTGATATGATAGAGATAGGACTACCTTTTAGTGATCCACTTGCTGATGGGCCTACAATTCAAGATAGCTCTACAAAGGCAATTAAAAATGGAATGAACACTAATGTCCTATTTAATCAACTAAAAGGAATTAGAGATAAAGTTTCAATTCCTCTAATAATAATGGGATATTTTAACCCTATCCTTCAGTATGGTGTAGAAAACTTTTGCAAAAAATGTAATGAAATTGGAATTGATGGATTAATTATTCCTGACTTACCACTAGATTATTATGAAGCAAATTATAAATCAATATTTGAAGAAAATCATCTTTATAATATGTTTTTAATAGCTCCACAGACTTCAGATGAAAGAATAAGAAAGATTGACTCTATATCTAATGGTTTTATCTATATGGTAAGCTCTTCTAGTATAACTGGATCAAAAAATTCCTTTAGCCCTGAGCAAATAAATTATTTTGAAAGAATTGAAAAAATGAATCTAAAAACTCCTAGAATAATTGGTTTTGGAGTTGGAAATAATCACACATTTAATACTGTCGTAAAATATTCTAAGGGAGCGATAATTGGATCTGCATTTATAAAGAATCTTCATGAGCATGGAATTGATTCAATTGCTTCATACATAGGTTCAATCAGATAAAATGAGAAATAACGAAAAATCCAATTTCTTATACATCAAAAATATCTTTGAATCAATTTCTAATGAATATGATTTTATGAATGATTTGATGACTTTTAAAAATCATTCTAAATGGAAAGAAGAAATAGTTGAAATTGCAATAGATTCTTCTCCAAAAAAAATTCTTGATATTGCAACAGGTACAGGGGACATTGCAATAAAGCTTAGTAAAATAAAAGGGTCAATTATCGATGCAGTTGATGTATCAGATAATATGCTTAAAATTGCTCACAGTAAAATTGACAAGCTAAATATTAATAATATTCATCTAAAAACATGCGAAGCCGAGAATCTAGTTTTTGATGATAACCAATTTGATATAATATCTATAGGATATGGAGTCAGAAACTTTAATAATCTTACTAAGGGGTTAAGTGAAAGTTACAGAGTTTTAAAAAATAATGGAAAACTTATTATCCTTGAGACTTCGATTCCAGAAAATCTAATAATTAATTTACTATATAAACTAATAACCACTATATATATTCCTATAATTGCTTTTATCTTCTCTAGAAAAACAAAAGCATATCTTTATTTATTAAATTCTACAAAAAAATTTCCTCCAAGAAAAAAGTTTATTGAAAAACTAAAAAAAACAGGTTTTAAAAAAATTGAAACAAGAAAAAAACTTTATGGTGCTTCTACAATTTATATAGCGTCAAAATAATAAGCTAATTATAAGAGTAAAAATTAAACCTGAAATAGACAAAATTAATGTCATAAGTGTCCAAGATAAAAATGTTTTTTTCATAGAAAGTCCTAGATATTGATTTACAAGCCAAAATCCACTATCATTAACATGTGAGAAAGCTGAAGCTCCTGATGCAATTGATATTACAATAAGACTAAGAGAGATTGGATCATTTATTTTATCTATTAATAATGGAGATACAAGACTACCTGATGTTATCATTGCAACTGTTGAAGAACCTTGAAGAACTCTTATAAAAACTGCACATAAAAAAGATGCTACCAAAATTAATTCAGATGAACTAAAAATATTTTGAGCTAATAACTCACCAATATTTAATTCTATCAAGATTTGTTTTAATACCCCACCTGCACCAGTAATTAATATTATGGCTCCTGCTGGCGCAAATGATTTTGAAACAATTTTCTCTAATTTCTTTTTATCTATCCCAAGTCTAATTCCAAGAAAATACCATGCTATTATATTGGCAATGATTAGAGCTGAGAAAGGGTGACCTATAAACTTAATAAATTCATACACTGTCTCATTTGTTATACTTAGTATTCCAGTATCTATTAGAGATCTCAAAATAATTAGAATAAGTGGCAGGAGTATTATTAATAAGACTAATCTTATACTTGGGGTAGTGTTTACTTCTAGTTCTTCAGTATCAAAAACTACTTTAGAATTAAAATCAATTTTGGACGTTATAAAATTTGTAAAAATTACTCCAGATAAAATAGCTGATGGTATACCAACAATTAAACCAAATAACATTACATAGCCTAGATCAGCTCCAAGAATTTGAGAAACAGCAACAGGTCCAGGAGTTGGAGGAATAAAAGCATGTGTTACTGCTAAACCTGCAAGTAGTGGAAGAGCGTAATAGACCAAAGATTTATTTGACTTCTTTTGAATTGAATAAATTACTGGCAAAAGAAGTATAAATGCTACATCAAAGAATACGGGAATTGCAATAAAAAAACCACTAATTAATAACGCCCACTGAGATTTCTTTTCACCAAACTTATTTAAGAGGTATCTAGTGATTTCTTTTGCACCACCAGTTGATTCAAGTATGGCACCAAACATAGCTCCAAGACCAACAATTACTGCAATATATCCAAGTGTGCTGCCCATTCCTTGTTGAATATTATTTATTATTATTTCACCATCAAGACCTGAAAGCAGACCAATTACAATTGATGATGTTAGTAATGAAATAAATGGAGAAAATCTAAATTTTATTACTTGAACAAGTAAAAGACAAATACCAATAATCAATGAAAGATAAATACTCATTTAATTAATTTTTATTTCATGAGACCCAAAATAGTTTCTTTGAGCTTGAATTAGCTTAGTACTTAGAGAAGAGCTTGAAATCTGATTAAAATAATTTAATGCTTCATTAAAACATGGAAGCGATACATCATTTATTAATGATGTGTTTAAAATATCAATTAATCCAGGTTTAAGTTCATTAAGTTTACTAAATATGTTTTTATCATCCAGAATATTATTTACTGAAAAATCACTAAGTAATTTATTGATAAGTTTTGATTGAATAATACTTCCATTAGACCATATATTTAGTGCATTTGAAATACTGATATTCCATCCATAACTTGTATTTGCAGAATCTATTAATAAAAAAGCTTGAAAATAATTTATTAATCTACAAAACCTATATGCATTAGCTAAAGATTCAAAGTCTATATCATATTCTTTTTTATCTTCAATTTTCAATTTATTAGCCTTTGATCTTGTGTTGTTATTATTAGATATAAACCTTGCGTCGATTGCTGAATTTAGCATACTAACTGAGCATCCAAGATCAACTGCATGTTTTAACATCCATCTTCCAGTACCATTATCATCAGCCTTATCATCAATTCTATCTAACAGATAACTATCATCTGTCTTTTCAGTTAGTTTTAATAAAGATATTTCTAACAGGTAACTATTTAAATCTATATCATTCCATTTTTTAAAAATTTTTGCAACATCTTCATACATATATTTTTTAGAGTTTATCATTAGATAATAAATTGAAGATATAAGCTGCATTTCAACATATTCTATACCATTATGTATCATTTTAACAAAATGGCCTTGATTTGAATCTCCAAAGAATTCAAAGCTTTTTGAACCATTAATTGTAATAGATGTTATTTGAGAAAAAATATTTTTGACTTGATCGAAGGCATTAGTGTCTCCTCCAATCATTATTGAAGGCCCCTCAAGAACTCCTTTAATTCCTCCCGAAACTCCCATACCTAGATACAACAAGTTTTTTGATTTAATAGTTTGATGATTCTCAAAGCTAACATTCGGATTTGTATTACCTCCATCTATCAAAATATCTTTAGAATCAAGATATTGTATCAAAAGAGAAATAACTTCATCTAGTGCAGGCCCTGAAGGAACCAGAACTAAAACTTTTCTTGGTTTGGAAATTGAGCTTATAAATTTATTAATATCATCAAAAACTAAAGATGACTCTAATTCTGGGTAATCATTTTTTAAATTATCTAAGGAATTATGACTTTTATCATATAGTGAAACTATAATACCTTTTGATGACATATTTCTTGCCATACTAGTTCCTATTCTTCCTATTCCAATTATTCCAAAATCACTCATTTACAATGCAGATTTAATTCTTTGAACGATCATATCAGGGCTTTCAACGATATCTATAAATGTACAATAATCAGGATATTCAATTGTATCAAATTGAGATTTAAGCAATGTTGACTTAAAATAATGATCACCTCTATTATCAAGCCTTTTTTCTATAAGATAAAAAGGTCCTTTTAAACAAAACCAATCTATCTTAGCTACTATACCTTTAACTAGTCTTTTTCTGTATATCTCTTTTAGAGCAGAACATGCAATCACAACATTTTTATTTTTTAATTTATTTAGCTCATTATTAATTTGATCAAGCCATACCTCTCTATCATCATCATTTAATGGAATATTATTTTTCATTTTTTTAATATTTTCATTAGAGTGGAAATCATCTCCTTCTATAAATTCGAATTGTAAATCTTTTGATAATCGGTTTCCTATTAGAGACTTTCCACAACCACTAACACCAAATAAAATTATAACGTTATACATTTTGTTAAATCTGATATAAATTAAAGTCAGAAAGACTGGAATCTATTTGGTTATTAAAATCAAATAACAAGAAGAAACCACCACCCCCTGATCCACAAAGTTTCATATAATATGAATCACTTTTAAGTCCATTTTCCCAGATATTTATTAATTGATTTGGAATCATTTCCTTAAAATTATTAAGTGTGTTTTCTGATAATTGTTTTAAAGAGTCTTTGAATAAGTCTGAACCATTAAGAAGGTATTCAATACACTCATTGGTATTAATAATGTATTTATTGTCAAAGAAATATTTAAATTCACTTTCATTCATTTTATTTTGAAATACCTCAATCATTTTCTTTGTTGAAGATTTTATTTTACTATCCATTATATAAATCGTAAAGTTTTTATAATGAATTTTATCTATCAATTTAATTTGCTTATTGGAATAAAATATTGGACTATTAAATAGTGAAACAGATGGGTCAAGACCAGAAGACTTTCCATGAAATTTTGATTCAATAATTGACAATAGATTTTTTATCTCTTCCACATTTAAATTAACATCATCTTTTTTTTGATATGAATCAAAAACTGATGCAATAAGAGCACCACTACTTCCTAAACCTGAAGCAATAGGTATACTACTAACAAAGTGTAACCCTTTATCTATGTCATTTTTAAAGAAATTAAAATCAATTTTATCCTTAATGTCTAAATCAGTCATAAATTCATATAACTGGAGAATATTAGAATTTGAAATCTTTTCTTCATTATTTAAAAAATCTGATTTATTTAAATAACCATAGAATTTTTCAAAAGGAATTGATAATGCATTAGAGTTTGATAAAACTCCATATTCGCCAAATAGTAGAAGTTTTGAATAAAATTTTTTATTATCCATTATCTGA
Organism: Flavobacteriaceae bacterium; assembly: GCA_016780245.1. GTDB lineage: Bacteria > Bacteroidota > Bacteroidia > Flavobacteriales > Flavobacteriaceae > Marisimplicoccus. The sequence goes on from JADHME010000027.1 coordinate 7,793, forward strand.
TTTTTGTAGCACCATTTCCTAGATGATCATGAATACAAGATTTTGACTTGCATAACATAAGAAGTTCATTATCTATAAATTTTGTTATTATTTCAGTCTCAGATTTAGGGTATAATAAATGGACATTGGAACCTGCATCTAATGTAAAGCTTAAATGAAGTTTAGTCTCTCTTCTGAATTCTAATACTTTATAAATTGCCTCTAAAGTATTTGGCTTCATAAGTATATAGTATGGATCAGATGACAACATTAATGAGTGAATCATCAATGCTTCTGATTCAGTAATAGTAATGAAGTCATCTAACTCACCTGATTTTAAAATATCTTTTAGTCTTTCAGTATTATTTTTTGCAATTTCAAATCTTTTATTAGAAAATGGGTTATTATTCATTAATTCATGTCCTAAAGAACTTGAAATCACTTTCTGACCAGGATCAATTATTAATATAGTATTATTGTAATCAAGAAATATTTTATCAACTTCATGTGAAATATTCACAGCATATAAATCTGAACTTTTTTTAAAAGCATCTGTTTTCCCCCAAAGTGTTACTGGACCTTCAATACTTCTAGATGCACTTCCTGATCCAAGTCTAGATATAAATGATTTCTTTTTAATATTAAAATTATTGTCATTATTTGTAATATAAGATTCAATATCTACTAAACATGATGCCAAAGCTGACATAGAAGATGCAGAAGATGCAATTCCACTACTGTGTGGAAAATTATTTTTTGAGTTTATGTATAAATCATGATTTTTTAGAAATCCAAAATACTTATCAATACTTTTAATAAAAGTATTTACTTTTTTTTCAAAATCTTGATTTTCCTTTCCATCAAATGTGAAATGTACTTCATTTTGAGTATTTATTTTTGGCTTAAATTCAACTACAGTATTTGTATAGCACTTAGATAAAGTAAAGCTAATAGATGGATTTTGAGGTATTTGATTTTGTTTTTTACCCCAATATTTAACAAGAGCAATATTACTTGGAGAATTCCACTCAACTATTCCACTAGACTCAAAACTGTCAGAACAAATAAAATCCTGCTCAACCATTTAAATATTGTTAAAAATCCTTTAAATATATGAAAGATAAACTCCAGGATGAATATTATTTGTTTAATTTGGATGTCCTTAAAATTAAATTAATTTGAAAAAGTCAGCTTTTAAGTTCAGTTCTTTTCAAGAACCTACCCTAACACCATTTGAAAAACTATTTAATATTTTTAAAGAGCTAATAATTCATACATCTGGTGATTTTGATGAAGCTATTGAATGGCTCAGAGAACTTGATAAAGAATTTAAACTGACCGATGAAAATTATACAATTGATGATTTTGTTAATGATCTTCTAAAAAAAGGATATGTAAGGAAAGAGATTTCAGCAGATGGAGATAGTATAAAGATTAGCCCTAAAACAGAGAGACTTCTAAGGAAGCATGTTCTTAAACACTTATTTGGAAACCTTAAAAAAACAAAAAAAGGTAATCATAAGACGAAATACTCATCTTCTGGAAGTGATGAAAATCTAAATATTAAAGATTTCGAATTTGGTGACCCGCTTGATAGAATTTTGTTAACTGAAAGTCTAAAAAATGCTATAATATCTTCAGGAGAAAATGATTTAAGTCTAAAGAAGGATGACTTAGTTGTTTGGAATTCAAATCATAATTCACAGATGAGCACTGTGCTTATGATTGATATAAGTCACAGCATGATCCTTTATGGTGAAGATAGGATCACACCAGCAAAAAAGGTTGCTATGGCATTGGTCGAATATATTAAAACCAAATTTCCAAAAGATACTATTGATATTTTATCATTTGGAGATGAGGCAAGACCAATAAATATCAAAGATCTCCCATATCTTAAGGTAGGTCCTTATCACACTAACACAGTTGCTGGTCTTGATCTAGCTTTTGATATTCTTAGAAAGAGAAAAAATAATAATAAACAGATTTTTATGATAACCGACGGAAAACCTAGCTGTATGTTTACTAAAGATGGCTTTTACAAGAATAGTGCTGGACTTGATAGCTTTATCTTGGATCAATGCTATAATAGGGCTAGACAAGCAAAAAAGAATAATATTCCAATAACTACTTTTATGATCGCTAGTGATCCATATCTTCAGACATTTGTAAAAAAATTCTCTGAAGTAAATAACGGTAAAGCATTTTACACAGGTCTTGATGGATTGAGTGAAATGATTTTTGAAGATTATGATAAAAATAGAAGACAAAAATTGAGATAATGAAAAAACCTAAATACAAAACAATAGGAGAATTAAAAAAGAGTGGTTACCATTCAAAAACTTTGAACCAAGAAATAACTGATAATCTTAGGTCAAATTTGCTAAACGGAAAAAATGTTTTTTCCGAATTAATTGGGTATGAGGAAACAGTTATACCAAGTGTAGAAAGGGCATTTTTATCTAATCATAGTATCAATCTTCTTGGTCTAAGAGGTCAAGCAAAAACAAAACTTGCTAGAACTTGTATAGAACTGTTAGACGAGTGGATTCCGATTGTTAAAGATTCTGATACAAATGATGATCCTTTAAATCCAATCTTCAAAAGTTCTATAGAAAAAATTAAATCAGATGGAGATAATACAGAGATTGACTGGATTCATAAGAGTGAAAGGTTTTACGAAAAACTTGCAACGCCGGACGTAACTGTTTCTGACTTAATAGGTGATATTGATCCCATCAAAGCTACTAATCTCAAGTTATCCTATTCTGATGAAGAGGTAATTCATTTTGGTTTAATACCTAGAGCTCACAGATGTATTTTTGTTTTAAATGAGCTGCCGGATCTTCAACCTAGAATTCAAGTTTCTTTGTTCTCAATCCTTGAAGAAAAAGAAATTCAAATAAGAGGATTCAAGGTTAGGCTTCCCCTTGATATTCAATTTATTTTTACCTCTAACCCAGAGGATTATACAAACAGAGGTAGTATTGTTACACCATTAAAAGATAGAATTGGTTCTCAGATTTTAACTCATTATCCTGAGTCTGTAGATATTGCAAAAATAATTACAAGCCAAGAGTCAAAATTGAATTCTGAAACTATTTCAAAAATTCATATACCAGAGATTGCAAGAGATATTATTGAACAAGTATCTTTTGAAGCAAGAGAAAGTGAGCTAGTAGACAAAAAAAGTGGAGTAAGTGCTAGAATGAGTATTACTAGTTTACAAAACCTAGTTAGCTCTGCAGAAAGAAGAATGTTAATAAATAAAGAAGAAACAACGTCAATTAGAATGTCTGATTTTAACTCAGTTATCTCTTCAATAAATGGTAAAGTTGAGCTTGTTTATGAAGGAGAGGAAGAAGGAGCTGAGCAGGTTTCCTATAATTTAATATCAGATGCCGTAAAAACATTATTTACAAAATATTTTCCAAAAATTGAGAAACTCACAAAACCAGATGAAATATCAGTTTATGATTCTATTCTAGAATGGTTTACAGTTAATCAAGTAATTCTTAGAGATGATTTAAGTAATAAGGATTACGAATCAATTCTTAATAAAGTTAAAGATGCAGGCTCACTATTAAACAAATTTATACCAGACATTGATAAAAAGGATAAACTTTTCTTTATTGAATTCTTATTATGGGGGCTTGAAAGTTTTAAAAAGTTAACTATAATGAGGACTAATAATGGAATTGAATTTAAGGACCCATTCAATAACTTCATTAATAAGATCTAATCAATCTTTTTAATTTGAGACTTTTTGGCTTCTTTTTTTGATCCATCAAATCCTTCCACACCACTTACAGTTGTGTATTTGAGGATGTTCTTCTTACCAGGATTTAATTTAGAATAAGCACTATGACACATCACTGCTGCTTCATGAAAACCAGAAAGTATTAATTTTAGTTTTCCTTGGTAGGTATTAACGTCTCCAATAGCGTATATGCCATCAATATTAGTCTGATAATCCAAACTATTATTCACTTTTATTGCATTGTTTTCAATATTTAGTCCCCAATCTTTAATTGGGCCAAGCCTAGGAATAAGTCCAAATAGAGGAATGAAGTAGTCTACATTAAAAGTTTCTATCTTTCCATCCATATCTATAGAAACAGAGTTTAAAGATTTGTCTCCATGAAGTTGAGTAACTTGCCCAGGAGTTATCACACTAATTTTTCCAGAATTTTTTAATTCTTGAACTTTTGTTACAGATTCATCAGCTCCTCTAAATTCATTTCTTCTATGAACTAAAGTTACTTCCTTAGCAATTTCAGATAGGTGTATTGTCCAATCAAGAGCAGAGTCACCACCTCCTGCAATTAAAACATTTTTATCACGAAAATCATCTGGATTCTTAATCATGTAGAGAACACCTTTTTCTTCATAATCAGATATATTAGAAATATTAGGTTTTCTAGGTGTAAAGGTTCCAAGGCCTCCAGCTATTGCTATGACACTTGCATTTATTCTAGTTTTCTTGTCGGTAGAAACAATAAATGATCCATCATCAATCTTTTCAATTCCTTCAGCAGTCTCACCTAGAGTGTACGATGGAGAAAAAGGCTTAATCTGTTCTAGAAGATTGTCAATCAAATCACCTGCGATTATCTCCGGATATCCTGGAATATCATAGATAGGTTTTTTTGGATATAATTCAGTAAGCTGACCACCTGGCTGTGTTAGAGAGTCAAGAATATGGCATTTCATTTTTAATAGACCAGCTTCAAATACTGCAAATAATCCAGTAGGACCAGCACCAATAATTAATATATCTGTTTTAATCATTTAGAGAGAGGTAAGACAGATTTAACTTTTTTAATCTCAGGAGCATATTTTTTAATTGTTGTTTCAACACCCAGCTTAAGGGTCATTTGGTTTACCTTACAACTAGCGCATGCACCATGTAGTTTAATATTAACAGTTGATTTATTAATTGATTCTAATGAGATATCACCACCATCTTGAACTAGAAATGGTCTGATTTCTTCTAATGCTGCTAATATCTTTTCTTCAAGTTTTGTCATTATTTTTTAATTGCAGAACATCCCACTAAATTAGTTATTTCAACAATTTTTGTTGGTGGTAATTCTTTATTTCTTGTTAATAATTGTTCAACTACATTTTTGGAGATATCATCAAAGATTTTTGAAGCTTCAGTTGATTCTTGCAGTGATGCAGGCCTTCCAAAATCAGAGGCTTCTCTTAAACTTTTAATTAAGGGTATCTCACCTAGAAAATTAATATTTAAATCCTTTGAAAGATATTTAACTCCTGCTTCTCCAAAAATATAATGTTTATCTTCTGAATCCTCTGTTTTAAAATATGCCATATTTTCTACCAAGCCAAGAATCGGAACTGATATACTATCCTGCTGGAACATTTTTATTCCTCTTCTAGCATCTGCAAGAGCTACATTCTGAGGAGTACTGACAATAATAGATCCTGTAATTGGAAGTGATTGAACCAGGCTTAGATGAATATCACCAGTGCCTGGAGGAAGATCTAAAAATAGAAAATCAAGATCACCCCAATTAGTGTCAAAAATCATTTGGTTTAAAGCTTTGGAAGCCATAGGGCCTCGCCAGACAACAGCCTGGTCAAGTTTAGTAAAAAAACCAATTGACATAATTTTTACACCATAACTTTCAATTGGTTCGATCTTTGACTCATCATTAACTTTTATCGACTTAGGGACATATCCTTCAACATCCATCATTGTTGGGACTGAAGGACCATAAATATCTGCATCTAATATTCCTACTTTACATCCTTTTTTTGCAAGAGAGGCAGCAAGATTAATTGTTAAAGTAGATTTACCTACTCCACCTTTTGCTGATGAAACTGCAATAATTGAGTCAACACCAGAAATTTTTTTTGATTGTGATGAGATTTTAGCTGGTGCCTTTTCAATTTTAGTGTTGATATTTATCTTAGCTTTTTCATAAATCTCATTATGAATAATTTTCATTATATCTACCTCAAGCTTTTTTCTTGCCTGAAGAGTTGGATTACTTAATGATAGATCAATATCAACTTGATCACCAAAAACTTGAATATTTTTTAAAGCTCCAGATGAAACTATGTTATCATCTGAACCTGATATACTAATTTTTTCAAGAGTCTTTGAAATATTTTTTTTTGATAGCTCCATAAAACTTAGTACAAATATACTAGTAAGTAATAACTTAAAAAACCCAAGAAAATACTAATTATTTAGGAACCCAAATCTTTTGTTCAAATTCTAATACTTTAT
>JADHME010000028.1 GCA_016780245.1 Flavobacteriaceae bacterium
GATCAAAAGATAATGGCAAATCTTAAGACAAAAAATATTTTAGCAAAAGGGTCTATAAACTCAAATCAAATTTGTCTTGTTATTGGTCCTGAAGGTGGATTTTCAGATGATGAGATTCAAGAGGCAAAAAATAATAAAATTACTGAGATATCATTTGGTAAAAATAGACTAAGATCGGAGACAGCTGCTATCTATGGGTTATCTATTTTAAATTCATTAACTAGTTAATTTTTTCAAAAATATTTTTTTCAATATTTTTTCTGCAATTATTGGGCTCAAAGACTTGTCCATTCATTATAATATAAACTCCTTTACTTAAGTTCTGAACTGATGTAAATGCACACCCTATATTAAATATTGCATCATTATCAATAAAAAGCGCAGGCTTAAGTGAGCCAGTTAATACAACAGTTTTGTTGTTTAATTGATTTAGATAAATAGCAGTATCGACAATTGTATCTGTCCCATGAGTAATTAATATCTTATCATAGTTTGATTTAAGTATATGATTTAAAATCTTTTCACGATCACCATTATCCATGTCTAAACTATCAACTCTCATTAAGGGACTTATTTTGTAGTCAATATATACATTCATTTTAGTTAGCAAATCTCCAATAAATGGATCACCTACTTGATAGTCACTTTTTTTATCAAAATAAACTTTATCAATAGTTCCACCTGTAGTAATGATCTCAATCATTGAATTTAGAATTGATTATTTTGATAATCAAGATTGCTATGATTAGATTTAAGAGACTCGATAAAATCAACTTTTAATTTACTAACCAAATCTTTAACACTTGGATTATCATTTATTGAACTAACACCATGACCAGCAGACCAAATAGTTTTCCATGCCTTAGCTTCAGCCTCAGCCATATCTTTCCCAAAGTCAATCTTTTTTGAATCATTCCATACTTCTTCCGTAACACCCATGGCTTCAAGACTAGGCCTTAAAAAATTTGCATGAACACCAGAGACTGCAGCAGTGTATACTATATCCTCAGCAGAAGAGTTAATAATCATGTCTTTGTAGGCTTGCTCTGCAAGACTTTCTTTAGTATTAATAAATCTTGTGCCCATATATGCAATGTCAGCACCCATTTGAAGGGCAGATGCTACATCTCTTCCATTTGATATACATCCGGAAAGAATAATTGTTTTATTAAAAAACTCTCTTATTAGAGATATCATGGCCATAGGGTTTTTTAATCCTGCATGACCACCAGCACCAGCAGTAACTAGAACTAGACCATCAACATTAGCCTCAGCAGCTTTTTCAGCATGTCTTTTCTTTATTATGTCATGATAAACTAATCCGCCATAACTATGAATTGCATTTACAATATCAGGAACTGCGCCTAATGAAGTTATAATCATAGGAACTTTATGTTTTACACAAATATCTAAATCAGCCTTAATTCTAATATTGGAGGGATGAACAATTAAGTTTACACCAAATGGCGCAGGTTTTATTCCAGTCTCATTCTCAAATTTTGCAAGTTCATCTTTAATTTCAACTACCCATTCCTCGAAACCTTCTGATGTTCTTTGATTTAAAGCTGGAAAAGTTCCAACTATTCCATTTTTACAACACTCAATTACAAGTTTTGGCCCAGATATTAAAAAAAGGGGTGCTGCAATTACAGGTATGTTTAAATCTTTATAAAAATTCTTATCCATTATTTCTTTTTTTACATGACCACTCAAAATCAAACTCTGAAACAAGATCTCCTGTTTCATCATACCCCTTGGCTTTAAACCAAGCTTTTGAAGTAATATTTTGAATTGTCGAGTTAATTAGTTTTTTTGCGTTTTCACCTTCTTCACAAGTAAAAGTTATTTTACCAACTGCCTTTTTATAAAAATTTGATTTATTTCCAACAAGAAGCATTGAGATGTTAGCATTAGAATCTTGAATACATTTTGTAAGTAACATCCCTGTAGTTAATTCTGAAGCCATACCTTGAACTGCCCAATACATTGATCTGTATGGGTTTTGGTTAATCCATTTGAACCTTACTTTAACTTCACATTTATCCTCATCAATTAAAGTAAGCCTAACACCGCTTAGCCATGCAGCAGGAAGCTTTAAAAACATCCATCTATTAATTTTACTTGGTGTATAGTTCATTATTTCACTCAAATTACAATAAAAAAAAGATTGTCCAAAGACTTAGGCTTTAAACAATCTTTGATTTTATTTGTGATCGCGATAGGATTCGAACCTATGACCGTCTGCTTAGAAGGCAGATGCTCTATCCAGCTGAGCTACGCGACCAATGCGGAGAGACTGGGATTCGAACCCAGGCAACGTTTACACGCTGACAGATTAGCAATCTGCTCCATTACCACTCTGGCACCTCTCCAAAAAGATTTACAAATTTAGCTAAAAAAATGACCTGAGAAAGAATAATTTATTCTTGTTGGTCTAATAAATTTCTCATTTCAACATAACCAGGATTGTCACCTAAGGTGCCATAAATGTTCATTAAAGTTCTAATTGCCTCAACATTATTATTTATAGCAATTAAATCCTTTAGTATTGGAACACATTGTTTATACATATCCTCCCTAACCTTTTTAAGTTCATCATATCTTAGGTTATCAGAACGTGATGTTCCTAAGTTATTCATCTCACTTACAATTTCCTGTTCTCCATCAAGAATTAGAGCTACAAGATTAAGGTAGCTGTTTTCGTTACTAGGATCCAATTCAATAGATTTTTCATAGTAAGAAACTGCAGCTTCCTTTTCACCTAATTCACCACTTACAACACCTAGATTATAGTATAATACTGGATTATTAGGCTCCTTTTCAATCGCTTCAGACATAGCTAGTTTAAATGCCTCTTTATTATCTAATTCAAAATATATATTTGCAGCAGTGATAATAAGCCCCACATCATCGGGGTTTGATGCTCTGGCAGTTTCAATAGCAGCAAGAGCTTTATCATTTTGACCTAACTCCTTATAAATTAATGCAATATTTTTTACTATTTCTGGAAGCTTAGATTCTGTTTCTTCCTCTCTTGGATTCGAATAATCTTTAGATTTTTTTAGAAGATTGAATTCTGTTTCTGAATTTATTTCAATTTCACTTCCAGATGCTACTTCGGTGATGTAAAATTTAGTTTCAATTCCTTCGTAATTAATGTCACTTAATAATAAATAATATTCAAGTGCAAGATTATAGTCCATAGAATTAACAGCAGATGAAGCGGCATAATAAAGATATTCTTGATTCATTTCAGGGTTTATATCATATACCATCTTAAGTTTCTTAGCACCCTCAGAAAAGTTTTCAGTCTCATTATCACCAACAGCACTTGTAATAATAGCAGTTTCAAGTTTAGATAATTCTGGACTCAGGATTTGGTTACTAATTCCCAAATTTCTAGACATATCAAATGCTTTAATAGCTAAACTAAAATCTTCCATGGAAGTATGAATTTTTCCATAGAGAAGCATAACCTCAGATTTAATTTTGTCATCACTAGAGTCAAAAAGACTTTTTGAAGAATCTAGTAGGTCTAATGCTGAGGAATATTCACCAGATGTATAAAATTTATTAGCATTTCTTAATTCTTTTTTTTGACCATATGAGAATGATACAAAAAGTAGTAGTGTATATATTATTAGTTTTTTCATAATTAATAGTTTATTCAACAGTATCTCCGGTAAATTCAATATCACCTAAATCTTCGATTTCTTCCTCGTCTTTCATGACCTTTGCTACTGCTGCGATACTATCTCCATCTTTTATACTTATCACTTTTACACCTTGAGTAGCTCTACCCATTACTCTTAAATCTTCTACTTGCATTCTTATAGCAATACCCGATTTATTTATTATCATTAGATCATCGTTGTCAGAGACACTTTTTAAAGTTACTAATTTACCAGTTTTTTCAGTAATAGATATTGTTTTTACACCCTTACCACCTCTATTAGTAAGTCTATAATCCTCGAGAGAAGATCTTTTACCATATCCATTTTCAGATACTACAAGAATGTTTGCATCCATGTCATTGACAGATATCATTCCAACAACTTCATCTTTATTATCTTTAAGCCTAATACCTCTAACACCAGAAGCATTTCTACCCATAGGCCTTGTCTTATTTTCCTCAAATCTAATAGCCTTTCCAGATTTTACTGCTAACATTATTTGACTGTTTCCATTAGTCAATTTTGCTTCTAGTAATTCATCGCCATCTTTTACAGTTATTGCATTTATACCATTAGATCTAGGTCTAGAATATTGTTCAAGGGAAGTTTTCTTTACCTGCCCCATCTTCGTGGCCATGATAACATAATTACCATTTACATAATCTTCATCTTTTAAATCTTGTGTGCATATAAAGGCTTTCACCTTATCATCTTGCTCAATGTTAATTAAGTTTTGAATTGCTCTACCTTTAGAGTTTTTTGAACCCTCAGGTATTTCGTAGACTCTCATCCAAAAACATTTACCTTTCTGAGTAAAAAATAGCATGTATTGATGATTTGTACCAACGAACAGATCTTCAAGGAAATCCTCATCTCTAGTTTTTGATGCCTTTTGGCCAACACCACCCCTATTTTGAGTCTTATACTCAGTTAATGGTGTTCTTTTTATATATCCAGCATGCGAGATAGTAATAACAACTTTTTCATTAGGAATAATATCCTCTACCCTAAAATCACCTCCAGCATATTCAATTACAGATCTTCTTTCATCACCATACTTTTCTTTAATTTCAGACAATTCATCCTTAATTAAATTCATTCTCATAGGTTTACTGTCAAGTAATTCCTTGTAACCTTTTATAGTTATTTGAAGGTCGTCATACTCTTCTCTTAACTTGCTTTGCTCAAGACCGGTTAATTGACGTAATCTCATTTCAATAATTGCTTTTGCTTGAGTCTCGGAAAGTTTATATTTCTTCTCTAGTTTTAATCTAGCTTCTTCTGCATTTGATGATTTTTTTATTAAACTTATTACGTCATCAATATTGTCACTTGCTATTATAAGACCTTCTAAAATGTGAGCTCTTTGTTCGGCTTTTTTAAGTTCAAAAGTTGTTCTTTTTACAACTACATCATGTCTATGATCAACAAAATGATGGATTAAATCTTTTAAGTTAAGTAACTGAGGTCTTCCATTAACAAGTGCAACATTATTAACACTAAAAGATGATTGTAAGGGGGTAAATTTGTATAATTTATTTAGAACTATGTTTGGAATCGCATCTCTCTTTAATACATATACTATTCTCATTCCCTTTCTATCTGACTCATCTCTAATATTAGAAATTCCCTCAATTTTTCCATCGCTTATCAATTCAGCTGTTTTTCTTATCATATCTGCTTTATTGACTAAATAAGGAATCTCTGATACAATTATACACTCTCTATCATTTACATTCTCGATTATAGCCTTACCCCTCATAACTACTCTACCTTTTCCAGTGTGAAAAGCTTCTTTTACTCCATCATAACCATAAATAGTTCCACCAGTAGGAAAATCTGGCGCCTTCACATACTGAATTAACTCATCAATTGTAATATCATTGTTATCTATGTATTGAATAATACCATCAATAACTTCAGATAGATTATGAGGTGGCATATTTGTAGCCATTCCAACAGCTATACCTGATGCACCATTTATTAGCAAAGCAGGGACTCTAGTTGGTAGGACTGTAGGCTCCATAATTGTATCATCAAAGTTTAATTGAAAGTCTACAGTTTCTTTATCAATATCCGAGAGAAGGTCTTCAGATATTTTTTGCATTCTTGCCTCAGTATACCTCATAGCTGCTGGACTATCCCCGTCTACAGAACCAAAATTACCTTGACCGTCAACTAAAATATATCTAAGACTCCATTCTTGAGCCATTCTAACCATAGTGTCATACACTGAACTATCTCCATGTGGATGATATTTTCCCATAACATCTCCAACTATTCTTGCAGATTTTTTATACGAGGATGTGGATCTTACACCCATTTCGTTCATTCCAAAAAGAACCCTTCTATGAACTGGTTTTAAACCGTCTCTTACATCAGGTAATGCCCTAGAAACAATAACCGACATCGAATAGTCGATGTAGGCTGACTTCATTTCATCTTCAATTTTAATAAGGATAAGCTTTTCTTTTTCCATAGGCTAATTTATTAATGCTAAAATAAATAAATGAGCAGTATTTTATTCAAATTATCTTAGATAAAAAAGGATTATTTATTAACATTATTAATTGAAAAGTTTTATCTCAAAATAAGCAATTAGTATAAGTATTTTCTTTGTTAATTTATATTAATGGCATATTTTAGTCAACAAATTATTTAAGATTATGGATGATAATTTTTCTTCAAGAGTTAAAGATGTTATTTCTTACAGTAAAGAGGAGGCTCTAAGGTTAGGTCATAAACAGATTGGTACTGAGCATCTTTTACTTGGAATTCTAAGAGATGGTGCAGGTAAAGCTATATCCATTTTAAACTCAATTGAAATAGATCTTGATGAGCTAAGAAAAAAGATTGAACTTCTTAATCCAGCAATTATTGACAGTTCTTCTCTAAGGTTAAATGAAAAGAAAAATCTTCACTTAACTAGACAAGCTGAAAGGGCACTAAAAACTACTTTTTTAGAAGCTAAATTATTTCATAGTACAAATATAAACACTGCCCATTTGCTTTTGTGCATTTTAAGAAACGATAATGATCCATTAACCAAAATTCTTAGTAAAATGGACATTAGCTATGATAATGTCAAAGAGAAATTTAAAGCTATGATTAACGAAACAGGGGCAGGTGATATAATTGAGTATCCATCCTCCTCTTCATTTCCAGATGAGAAAGACGATTCTGATGAAACTTCAAAAAATCCATTTTCATCCAGTCAAAAAACAAAACAGTCTTCAAATACTAAGACTCCTGTATTAGATAATTTTGGTAGAGATATTACAGCTTTAGCAGAAAAGAATAAATTAGATCCAGTCATAGGAAGAGATAAAGAAATTCAAAGAGTATCTCAAATTTTAAGTAGAAGAAAAAAGAATAATCCATTATTAATTGGTGAACCTGGTGTTGGTAAATCTGCAATTGCAGAAGGACTTGCGTTAAGAATTATACAGAAAAAAGTTTCAAGAATATTATATGGAAAAAGAGTTATCACTCTTGACCTTGCTAGTTTGGTTGCAGGTACAAAATATAGAGGTCAATTTGAAGAAAGAATGAAAGCTGTTATGAATGAGCTTGAAAAAAATAGAAATATAATTTTATTTATTGATGAAATTCATACTATCGTTGGAGCAGGTGGTGCTACAGGAAGCCTTGATGCTTCTAACATGTTCAAGCCAGCTCTTGCGAGAGGTGAAATTCAATGTATTGGAGCAACAACATTGAACGAATACAGTCAGCATATTGAAAAGGATGGTGCACTCGAGAGAAGATTTCAAAAAATTCTTGTTGAGGAAACAAGTAAAGATGAGACCGTTGAAATATTAAGGAACATAAAAGATAAATATGAGTCTCACCATAACGTTAATTATACGGATGAAGCTCTTATTGCCTGTGTTGAGTTATCTCAAAGGTATATAACTGATAGATTTCTCCCAGATAAGGCTATAGATGCTTTAGATGAAGCTGGATCAAGAGCTCATATTAATAATATGGACGTTCCGGAAGAAGTTGTATTAATGGAAAAACAACTTGAGGATGTAAGAGAACTTAAAAATTCAGTTGTAAAAAAACAGAAATACGAAGAAGCTGCTAAATTGAGAGATGACGAAAAAAGAGTTGAAAAAAAATTAGTAGAAGCCCAAAATAGGTGGCACGAAGAATCTAAGTTAAATAGAGTTACAGTTGATGAAGATCAAATTGCTGATGTAGTATCAATGATGACTAATATTCCTGTAAATAAAATATTATCTACTGAAAGAAATAAGCTATCAAAACTCGAGAAAATTATAAAGGATAAGATTATAGGACAAGATGAGGCTGTTTCTAAAGTTGTTAAATCTATTCAAAGAAATAGAGCTGGACTAAACTCTCCTAATAGACCTATAGGTTCATTTATTTTTCTCGGTCAAACCGGTGTTGGTAAGACTCAACTTGCAAAAGTACTTGCATCTGAGATTTTTGAATCTGAGGAAAATCTTATAAGAATTGATATGAGTGAGTATATGGAGAAGTTTTCAGTTTCAAGACTTATTGGAGCACCTCCAGGTTATATTGGCTATGAAGAAGGCGGACAGCTAACTGAAAAAGTTAAAAGAAGACCATACTCAGTTGTCCTATTTGATGAAATTGAAAAAGGGCATCCTGATATTTACAGTATGTTACTTCAAATACTCGATGATGGATTTTTGACTGACAGTGTTGGAAGAAAAATTAACTTTCAAAATACTATTATCATTATGACTTCAAATATAGGAGTCAAACAAATAAATGATTTTGGTGTTGGTGTTGGATTTGAAACTAAATCATCATTGGACCAAACCTCTAAAGTTGAACAAAAAGTTATTCAAAGGGCACTTAAAAATACATTTGCTCCAGAGTTTCTGAACAGAATCGATGACTGCATTATATTTAACTCTTTGTCAATTAAAGAAATTAATAAAATTGTTGCAATAGAGTTAAGTAAATTAAAAGAAAGAGTTGATGGAATAGGTTATGATTTATCAGTTTCTGCTAAAGCTAAGTCTTTTATTTGTGAAAAGGGTTTTGATCAAAAAAATGGCGCTAGACCTTTGAATAGAATGATTCAAAAATACATTGAAGACCTTATTGCGGAGAATTTAGTTTCTGATAAAATTAAACAAGGTGATAAATTACTTATAGATCACAAACCTGAAGATGATCATTTAACTTTATTAATCAACAAAAAAGAGATAGCCTCTTGAAAGTTCTAAAATTTGGTGGCACATCAGTCGCTGATTCAAAGTCTATAAATAATGTAATATCAATTCTTAAGGATAATGATGAGCCATTATTTATTATTGTTTCTGCATTTGGGGGCATAACAAACCTTCTTCAAAAATGTATTATTTCAAAAGGTAAATCAGTTAATGGAATAATCAATGAAATTGAGCAGAGACATCTTGAAGTAATAGATAATCTTTCTAGTTTAGATAAGCAAAGCTCACTTAAAAGCTTTCTAAAACAAAATTTAAATGAGCTTGAGGATATTCTTGATGCCATCTCAACTATTGACGAAGTAACAGAGAAAACAATTTCAAAAGTTTTGACACTTGGTGAAGTTTTATCAAGTAGTATCATTTATAAAATCCTTAAACAGAAAGGATTTGACATTTCATATATTGATTCTAGAGAGTTAATCTTTACTAAAGACTTTAATAATAGTCAAGTTTTAGATTCAAATAAAACTTCAATTTCAATTAAGAACAAAATAGGTTTAATCAAATCTAAAATGGTCATAGCACCTGGATATATTTGCTCCAATGAAAAGGGTGAAACCTCAAACCTTGGAAGAGGTGGCTCAGATTATAGTGCAGCAATCTACGCAAAGTATGTAAATGCTAAAGTTTTAGAAATTTGGACTGATGTTAGTGGTGTATTCAGTGCTAATCCAAAAATTGTAAAAAAAGCATCCCCAATTGAATTTCTGTCTTACAAAGAAGCGATGGAGCTTTCATTTTTTGGAGCTAAGGTTATCTACTTCCCTACACTACAGCCTTTAATCGAAGATAATATTCCCGTTTTTATTAAAAACACATTTGATCCAAGTGCAGAAGGTACTTGTATATCAAATTCCACAAAACTTGATAATGATGAAATTGTTAAAGGAATAAGTCATATTGAAAATATTTCAATATTAAATTTTGAAGGTTCTGGTATGGTAGGTGTTCCTGGCTTTTCAAAGAGATTTTTTGAAGCCTTATCATCTAGTCAAATAAATGTTGTAATGATTACTCAAGCATCGTCTGAGTTTTCAATTTGTATTGCCATAAATTCTAATGATGCACAACTTGCTAAACAGGTAATTGATAAAGAATTTGAATTTGAGATATCTCAAAAAAGAATAAATGAATCTCAGATTGAATCAAATCTTGCAAATATTGCCATAGTTGGTGATAAAATGAAGAGTAAAAAAGGGATTAGTGGAAAACTATTTAGTTCACTTGGTAACAATAACATTAACGTAAGAGCTATTGCTCAAGGTGCTTCAGAAAGAAACATATCTATAATTATTGATGAAACAAATGCAAAAAAAGCTTTAAACGCATTACATGAGAGCTTCTTTGAGAAAGATTTAAAAGATATACATATTTTTATAACTGGTGTTGGTAATGTTGGGGGTTATTTAATTCAGCAAATTAAAAATCAAAAAGATTTCATTTCAGAAAATCTTGGATTAAATCTAAAAGTTTTGGGTGTATCTAATTCCAAAAAAATGTTGATATCTAAGGAGGAGATAGATCTTAAAAATTGGTCAGAATTATTAGATAATTCCACAACCAAAGCTGATAAGGATTTATTTCAAAAGACTATAATTGAATTAAATAGAAGAAATAGCTTTTTTGTTGATAATACAGCTAGCGAGATAATACCTTTAACCTATAACGATTATTTAAAAAATGGGGTTGGAATAATCACTTGCAATAAAATTTCAAACTCTGGTACACTTAATTTATATAAAGAATTAAGAGAATTATCAAGGAGACATAACGCACCTTTCTTTTATGAAACAAATGTTGGAGCTGCACTGCCGGTTATTAGTACACTAAAAAACTTAATTAATTCCGGAGATAAGGTTTTGAAGATTGAAGCAGTTTTATCTGGCACACTAAATTATATTTTTAACAATTTCCAAGAAGAAAACACTTTCCATGATATTGTTTCTAAGGCAGTTGATCTTGGATACACAGAACCTGACCCAAAAATTGATTTGTGTGGTATTGATGTATGCAGAAAAATATTAATTCTTGCTAGAGAAAGTGGATTTAACCTTGAATATAAAGATGTTAAAAAAAATCATTTCTTACCCGATGAATCAATAAACACATCCTCTAATGATGA
Source organism: Flavobacteriaceae bacterium (assembly GCA_016780245.1). Taxonomy (GTDB): domain Bacteria; phylum Bacteroidota; class Bacteroidia; order Flavobacteriales; family Flavobacteriaceae; genus Marisimplicoccus. The sequence continues at coordinate 11,031 of JADHME010000028.1, forward strand.
ATTTATTTTATCTCTAAAAAACAACAAAGACCATTTTAATAAAATCTTGAATGAAGCTATAGAAAAAAAATGCAGATTAAAGTTTGTTGCAAAACTAGACAATGGCAATGCTAGTGTTGGATTAGAAGCTGTTTCAGCTGATCACCCGTTTTATAATCTCGTTGGTAGTGATAATATAACAGTTTTTTACACAGAAAGATATAAAGACTCACCCTTAGTTGTTAAAGGGGCAGGAGCTGGTGGAGAGTTTACTGCATCTGGAGTTTTTGCTGATATTATCAAAGCAAGTCAAGAAAATGGATAAAATCAAAGTTTTTTCACCAGGTAGTATTACAAATTTGTCATGTGGATATGATGTACTTGGAGTTTGTCTTGAAAATAGAGGTGATGAAATTGAAGTTCATAAAACTATTTCTAAGGATATAGAAATAGAATCCATAGATAATTTTAATATATCCAATAACATTGATAAAAATGTTGCTGGAATTGCTGCTCAAGCCATGTTAAAAAATATTGACATAGACTTTGGTTTTAAAATAATCATAAACAAAGGGATTAAACCTGGAAGCGGAATTGGAAGCTCTGCTGCAAGTTCTGCTGGTACAGTTTATGCTATTAATCAACTTCTAAATTCACATTTTGACAATTTAGATTTAGTTAGGTTCTCTATGGAAGGTGAGAATTTTGTTAGTGGATCTTATCATGCAGACAATGTTGCACCTATAATTTTAGGTGGAATAACTTTGGTTAGATCTATTTCTGATCTAGATATTATTAAACTTCCTTCTCCCAAATCTTTAGAATTAATAATTATCAGGCCAAATATTGAAATAAAGACTTCAGATTCTAGAAGAGTTGTTAAGAAAAAAGTAAAGATTGAGAAGATGGTACAACAATCTGCTAATTTAGGTGCTTTTATAAGTAGTTTATACTCAGAAGATTTTGACCTAATGTCAAGAAGTGTAGTAGATGAAATTGTAGAACCTGATAGATCTATGTTAATCCCTGAATTTGAGTCAATTAAAAAAATTTCAACTGAATCTGGCGCTTTGTCTTGTGGTATTTCTGGTTCAGGCCCCTCCATATTTGCATTATCAAACAATAGTGAAACTTCCAAAATTATTCTTAATAATGTATGTAGTCATTTAGATAAAGTAAAAATTGATTACGACAGCTTTATATCTAAAGTAAATCCAAAAGGAATCAAAATACTAGATTAGATGAAATACATTAGCTTAAATTATGACTCAGCGCCAACATCTTTTAGGAATGCTGTAATAAATGGTTTGGCTCCTGATAAAGGTCTTTATTTTCCAGAAAAAGAAATTTGTTTATCTAATAAATTATTAGAGTCATTATATGAAATTGAAGAAATAGAGCTTTGCTATGAGGTTATAAAAGACTTTATTGGAGACGAAATACCAAAAAACAGATTAATAGATATTATAGCTAATACAATTTCATTTGAAATTCCTGTAAAAGAAATTGAAAATTCAATTTATTCTTTAGAATTATTTCATGGACCTACCCTAGCATTTAAGGATGTAGGTGCAAAATTCATGGCATTATGTTTAGATTATTTTAAAGATAATAATAGCTCAAAAAAAATGACTGTTTTAGTAGCTACATCTGGAGATACTGGAGGAGCTGTTGCAAATGGATTCCTTGGTACAAAAGATATTGATGTCTGCATATTGTATCCAAAGGGTAAAATAAGTGAAGTCCAAGAAAAGCAAATTACTACAAATGGTTCTTTCGTTCAGGCAATTGAAGTTGAAGGTGATTTTGATTTATGCCAATCAATGGTTAAAAATGCATTTAATGACTATAATATAAATAAGAAAGTATCGTTAACCTCAGCTAATTCTATAAATGTTGCAAGATGGCTACCTCAAATGTTTTACTATTTTTTAGCATCTAAAAGGATAGAAAATAATTACCCTAATATTTTCTCAGTTCCAAGTGGTAATTTTGGTAATATATGTGCTGGTATTTTGGCTAAGTCAATTGGCCTTTCTATTGAGCATTTTGTTGCATCTACAAATATTAATGATACTATTCCAAGGTATATTAAAGAAGGAATTTATGAACCATTAAAAACTAAAAGTACAATTTCCAATGCTATGGATGTTTCTGAACCAAGTAACTTTATTAGAATTCAGAAGATATTTAATAATGATTTACAGAAGATAAGGAAGAATATCTCTGGATATAGTTTTGATGACAAATCAACAATGGATTGTATTAGAAAATTAAATCAAGAGAATAACTACATTGCAGATCCTCATACTGCAATTGGATACCTTGGACTAAAAAAATATCTTAAAGAAAACAACTTAAGTAACTGTAATGGTATATTTGTTTCTACAGCTCATCCTATTAAATTCAAAGATACTGTTGAAAATAGTATAAACTCACAAATTGAATATCCAGATTCTATTAGATCAATAATGAATAAAGAGAAAAGTACTCTGACAATGAAAAGCTATTCAGAGCTTAAAGAATATCTAATACAAAAAGATTAATTATTTATATCGGGAAGTACTAATTGGTTTATTGGACTATCCTGAGCCATTATTACTTCAATCTCATCTGACCTTCTTGGTGCATAAATAGAAAGATTTACAGGACCAGAATTTGTAATTAATATATCATCTTCAATTCTAACACCAATATTCCACCATTTTGGGTCTGTATTACTGTTTTCAGGAATATATATACCTGGTTCGACTGTAATAACCATGTTTTCCAT
>JADHME010000003.1 GCA_016780245.1 Flavobacteriaceae bacterium
AAGTTATTTTTTTTAATCAACTTTATGATATCTATCAGGCACTTGTTTCAGATATTAAATGGACTGAATTTATAGATATGATTAAATCAGATGTGAGGATTGGTAATTCACATATGGATGTTCCTGGTCATGATGGTAGATTGGGTTTTGGCGGAGCATGCTTCCCAAAAGATATCGCAGCATTATTGTCTCTATCAAAAGATATTGATAAAGAGTTTTCATTACTAAAAGAAGTAATCAGTGCTAATAATAATATTAGAATGCAATACAATGATCTTGAAAAAAGAGAAAAAGAACAAGGCGTAAATTATAAAATTGATTTAGAATAGCAACTTACTAATGCCCGGGTGGTGGAATTGGTAGACACAAGGGACTTAAAATCCCTCGAAGGCAACTTCGTGCCGGTTCAAGTCCGGCTCCGGGTACCATAAAAAGATATTATGAATAAAATTAATAAGATAGAAATTATTGCCGAAATAGGGTGGAATCATATGGGCGACAACTCTCTAGCAGAACAAATGATTAAAAGTGCTAAAGAGAATGGTGCCAATACTGTTAAATTTCAGTATTGGGATCCTGTGCATCTTAAAAGTGGAGCATGGGATTCAGATGGAAGAAGAGAGATATATAATAAGGCAGCACTAAGCATAGAAAAAGTTTCTGAATTGCAAAAAATGTCTAATGATATTGGTTGTAATTTTTTAATAAGTGTCTTTGGTACTATTGGTGCTAAATCAATATTAGATATTGGAATTAGAAATATTAAAATTCCTTCTCATGAAACCACCAATAAGAAACTGATTGAATTTTGTTCAACTCACTTTGATTTCATTTATTTTTCAGCTGGTGCCTCTTCAGAGAATGATGTTATAGAGGCGGTAAAAATTTTAAAAAATGGAAATGCTGATTTTAATTTAATGCATTGTGTATCTTCATATCCATGTGCTGATGAAAATGCAAATTTAAACAGAATTAATTGGCTTAGCGAAATGCATTCATCTGTTGGTTACAGCGATCATACACAGAGTACAATAGTTCCTGCTTTTGCTTTGCTTAATGGAGCAACAGTTGTCGAGAAACATTTTACTATCGATAAAGATTTGCCAGGAAGAGATAACAAGTTTGCATTAGATTCAAATGAATTCAATGAGATGTGCAAAAATATACATATCGCATCCAACTCAATTATAGATAAAGGAAATGGATATCAATCTATAGAAGAGGATACAGTCATGAATTATCGTGGAAGATGGGAACCTCAGGATTATAGTTAGTAGAAGTGAGCTCTAAAGATATTCATGTGATTGTAAGTGGTGGATTTGATCCGATTCATTTAGGTCATTTAAATTTAATTAACGAAGCATCTAAGTTAGGCAAAGTAGTAGTTATAGTCAACTCTGATGAATTTTTATTAAACAAAAAAGGTTTTTGTTTAATGCCAATTAACGAAAGGGTTGAAATTATTAAAAATCTTAAAAATGTTGAAACTGTTTTTCCTTCTATTGATAAAGATGAATCAGTTTCCGAATCTATTAAAGCTCTGTCTTTAAACAAATCTCTAAATATTAGATTTTTTGCTAATGGTGGAGATAGGAAAAATGAGTCAGATTTACCAGAAGCAAATATTTGTAAAAATAGTGACATAGAGTTAGTTTTTGGTATTGGCGGTGGTAAAACTCAATCAAGTTCTAATCTTTTTAAAGAGGCAATCAATGTTTTTAATTTTTATAAAAATTATACAAAAAAACCATGGGGCTCATATTTAAACTTATTAAAGGAGCATAATTTCCTAGTTAAAAAAATCCTTGTCGATGTTGGTGAAGAGATTTCATATCAATCTCATGACTTTAGAGATGAGCATTGGATACTCATTGAAGGGAGCATAGAAGTTATCAACGGAAGCTCAACAAAAATATTAAAATCAAATGATTATGACTTTATAAAAAGAGGCGTAAAACACAGAATAAAAAATATTGGATCTAGCACTGCATTGATGATAGAAGTTCAGTTTGGCGAAAAAATAGATGAAAATGATATTAAAAGATATGATGATAAATATGGAAGAGCTTAGAGCTAAAAGAGGAGCTTAAAATATGTTTGATAATAAGAATATATTAATTACAGGTGGCACAGGGTCTTTTGGTAAACAATATACCAAAACTTTACTTGCTAACTTTAACCCTAACAAAATAATCATTTATTCAAGAGATGAGCTCAAACAATTTGAAATGGCTAAGGATTATGATGATAGCTGTATGAGGTATTTTATTGGTGATGTCCGAGATTCCAAAAGATTAAATCAGGCCATGAATGGAGTAGATTTTGTTATTCATGCGGCTGCTCTAAAGCATGTACCCATTGCAGAATATAATCCAATGGAGTGTATTAAGACTAATATAATGGGTGCTCAAAATGTTATAGATGCATCTATTAATAATGGTGCAACTAAAGTAATTGCTTTATCGACAGATAAAGCAGCAAATCCTATAAATCTGTATGGAGCAACTAAATTAGCATCAGATAAATTATTTGTTGCTGCAAATAATGTAGCTGGAGGTCATAAAACTAGATTTGCTGTTGTCAGGTACGGTAATGTAGTTGGCTCAAGAGGGTCAGTAATTCACACATTTAATAAAATCATTAAAAGTGGTTCATCTTCAATTCCTATTACAGATAAAAGTATGACAAGATTCTGGATTACTCTTCAGCAAGGAGTTGATTTCGTTTTAAAAAACTTTTCAAGAATGAATGGTGGTGAAATATTTATTCCTAAAATACCATCAATTTTGATTGAGGACCTTGCAAAATCTATGGCTCCTGAACTTGATCTTGAATATATAGGGATTAGACCTGGTGAAAAGATTCATGAAATTATGTGTCCTGCAGATGATTCTCATTTAACACTTGAATTTAAAGACCACTTTGTTATTCAACCCACAATACAAACATCTGATGATTTTGATTTTACAACAAATAATATTGGAGAAATAGGCTCATTAGTAGAACCTGGATATTGTTATGATTCTGGATCGAATGAAACTTTTCTAACTGTAGATGAAATTACAAATTTAAATAAAAGCCTTGGCTACGTATGATTAACTATGGCAGACAATTTATAGATGATGAAGATATTCAGGCTGTTGTAGATACTCTTAAATCTGATTTTCTTACACAAGGCTCAAAAGTTCCTGAGTTTGAAAGTGCTTTATCTGATAGGGTCAATGCAAAATTTGCTGTAGCTGCAAATAGTGCAACATCCGCACTTCATCTAGCATGCCTTGCTGTAGATTTAAAAGAAGGTGATATTGTTTGGACAGCACCTAATACTTTTGTCGCATCTTCTAATTGTGCACTGTATTGCGGAGCTAAAATAGATTTTGTAGATATTGATAAAGACACATGGAATATGTGTCCTGATAAACTTAGAATTAAATTAGAAGAATCTAAGCAGAAAAATTTATTACCTAAAGTTGTGATACCGGTACATTTTTCCGGACAACCAACAATACAAGAAGAAATATATAAACTGAGCAAAGAATATAATTTCATAATTATTGAAGATGCCTCTCATTCAATAGGGTCTTCCAGAAATAATGAGCCTTCTGGAAGTTGCAAATGGTCTGATATTGCAATTTTCAGCTTCCATCCAGTTAAGATGATCACCACTGGAGAAGGTGGAATGGCATTAACAAATAACGAAGAATACGCAAAAAAGATGGATCTTTTTCGATCACATGGAATTTCAAGAGATTCAAATATTCTTGAAAAAAATGATTTACCAAAGTATTACTACGAACAACATTCTCTGGGCTTTAACTACAGAATGACTGATATTCACGCTGCATTAGGCATATCTCAACTAAGGAAACTTGATAAGTTTATTAATACAAGAAACAAAATAGCTTCAAGATATGATTCAGAACTCAAGGAACTTCCTCTTCATCTACCCTATATTGCAGAGGGAAATAAATCCTCATATCACCTGTATGTAATAAAAGTTAAAGATACTTTTTCTAAACAAAAATCTCGAGACAAAATTTATTCAGAATTAATTGAAATGGGTATAGGGGTAAATTTACATTACTTGCCAGTTCACCTGCATCCGTATTATAGGAAACTTGGTTTTTGTGATAATCAATACCCTGTTTCTGAAAATTATGCAGATAATGCTTTATCCATTCCAATCTTTTATAGCTTGACTGATGATCAACAAACCAAAGTCATTGATTCTATTAAACAAGCTCTAGAATGATTTCAAAAATTTCAATTGGAACAGCTCAGTTTGGCTTAGATTATGGAATATCAAATCAAAGAGGAAAAGTTCCATTTTCTGATGTTGAAAATATCATTGAGCTTGCATACTCAAGGGGGATTGATAAATTAGACACTGCTTCTGCTTATGGTAAAAGTGAAAAAGTGTTGGGTCAAATAGGTGTTAAAAATTTCAAAATTACTTCGAAGATTCCAACCATTCCATCTGATGCAAAAAATATAAATGATTTTCTTTTTAGAACAACTGAAAGATCTCTTGCTGATCTTAAAATTGATAAATTTAACTGCATTTTGGTTCATGATTCCTATCAATTTTTCCAAAAAAAATATCATGATGAATATATAAAAGCTCTTGTTGATTTAAAAAGGTCAAACTTAACAACAAAAATAGGCTTATCAGTTTATGACCCTCTTGATGATAGTATTATGGAGGTTATTAATCATATCGATGTAATACAGTCTTCATTTAACATTTTTGATCAAAGATTAAATCAAAAAGATTTAATAAGTACTCTAAATGCTAATAATATTGAAGTTCAAGCAAGATCAATATTTTTGCAAGGATTATTATTAATTAATCATAGAATGATCCCAAAAAAATTTGAAAAATGGAAAAATATATTTAATGATTATCACTCATGGCTAGATAAAAATAACTATAGCGCACTTAGCGCGTGTTTAAATTTTGTTATAAATAGTAAAAATATTAATGCAGTTATTATAGGAATTGATACTCCTCAACAATTTATTGAAATTATAGAAAGTCTGAGCAGCGAAATTATTAATATTCCAAAGAATCTTGAATGCGATGATCATATGCTAATTAACCCCTCATATTGGGATAAAATAAAATAAAATGAATAGAATTGGTGTGATTGGATACAATGAAGGAAATGGCCATCCGTTTTCATTTTCAAGTATTTTCAATGGCTATAATGAAAATAATATTGATTCATGTCCCTACAGCACAATTCCTGATTACTTAAGAAAAAATAATTCTAATGATAAATTGTTACAAAATTCAAAAGTAACTCATGTTTGGACTCAAGACTTTTCAATCTCACAAAACATAGCTGCTTTTTCAAATATTCCAACCATTGTAAAAAATTTGGATGATATGATTGGACAGATTGATGCAATAATTTTAGCCAGAGATGATTATGAAAATCACTTTGAAAATGTAAGTAAATTTTTTAATAAAGAAATTCCTATTTTTATAGATAAACCTCTTGCTATTAATGTAAATGATGCAAAAAATATTCTGTCTAATCAAAAATTTGACGGCCAAATATATTCTATAAGCGCCCTTGCAAACGATAATAAAGTAATTGATGCAAAAAATAATTTAAAATCAATTGGAAAAATTAACTCTATTTTTGGTCTTATGCCTGGATCTTGGGAAAAATATTCAGTACATTTATTTGATCCATTGATTAAAATTTTTGGGAAAGACTTTACTATTAAAGATTATAAAGTTCTTAAATCAGATTCATTAACTATGCTTAATGGCACATCAATCGAAAACTCTAACATATCACTGACTTGTCTTGGTGGAGAAAAATGTGCTCCATTTTTAAATATAGTTGGTGAAAAGGGCTTTTTATTTATAGATTTTGATGATCCTTATATGGCATTTAGAAATACTTTACAAAAATTTTCCGAAAATATTCATCATAAGAATATATTGAGAAGTCAAAAAGAAATCATTCATTCTATTTCTTTAATACAAATGGGTTTATGAATATAGGTGTCAGGGTTGAAGCTTCAGACAAAATTGGCACTGGACATCTTAAAAGATGTATCTCTTTATCTCTAGAAATTAAAGAAAATTTAGACGCTGATGTTATATTTTTTTTCTCTGGCGATGATAGATATTTAGATCTCCTCAAAAATCATGATTTAGCTTTCCATAAAATCAAATCAAATACTTTTAATTATTTAGACGATGTAAAGTTATTAAAATCAATAGTTAAGAAAAACAATATTGAGTTAAGTTTTATAATCGTTGATCATTATAAAATTGATATAAATTGGGAGAAACAATTATCAGACTATAAAATAATCGTTTTAGATGATCTTGCAAATAGAAAACATCATGCCGATATTCTTATAGATCAAAATCTCTACAACAATTATCAAAAAAGATATCTTGATCTTGTAAATAAAGGATGCATTTTATTATTAGGACCCAAATACGCAATATTAAATAATAAATACAAAAAATTAAGAAAAAATCTAATAAAAAAAAATAGCTACAAAAATGTTCTTATATCATTTGGTGGAACAGATGAATTTGAATTGACAGAACAATTATTGGCAAAATTTTCTTCCTGCCCTGATTTGAATGAATATATATTTCATGCAGTAGTTACTAAATCTTTTAAAAATAAACCATTAATACGATCTTATTCACGTTATGAAAACATCGAAATTTATGAAGATTTAGATTGTCTATCTAGCTTAATGTATGAGTGTGATTTTTCAATTGGAGCAGGTGGCACAACCACATGGGAGAGATTCGCAATGAAACTCCCAGCAATTGTTATTACAATAGCAGAAAATCAAGTCGAGAGTGCAAATTACCTTAAAAAGAATGGTTTTATTGACTATATTGGTAAGGCCAAAGACCTCCGTAAAGATTGGATAGAAAATATTATATCTATGATAAAAGACAAGAAAAACTTAGAAAGTCAATCTAAAAAAATATCCGATATAGTTGACGCTGAGGGTACTAAAAGAATAATAAATAGTATGATAAATTTAATGCTTTAGAAAATTTTTAGAAATATATTTTACATATCATTTATATTATACTTTCCTCATGTCTAGGGTATATCTTGAACTTTTAAACGAAGATCATTTTGATGATGAGTATGTTGGCTGGCATAGCCAAAGTCATACTGATTTTTATTCTGGTTCAAAAAGAATTTTTACTAAAGAGAATCTTTTAGAAGAATTCCATGCAGGTACCAAAAACAATAATAACTTTCATTATGGTATTTTTTACAAAGAAAATAATAAACTTATTGGAGTTATTAAGCTTGGCATAGTAAATTGGGTTCATAAAATATCTGATATGATAGTTTTCATTGGAGATGCTGACTATCTAGGAAAGGGTCTTGCCGTTGATGCGATAAATGAAGGCAATGAAAAAGCTTTTAATGAGCATAAGCTAAGAAAATTGTATGGAGGTATGTACAAAGATAATGTTGCTAGCGTAAAAGCATATCTAAAAACAGGATGGATAATTGAAGGTATCATGAAGGATCAATATTTACATGTAGGTATTTCACAAGATAGAGTTCTTGTGGCGTGTTTTAATCCATCTATTTTTAAGAGTGAATATCATAGAAAAGGTTTATATTCATTTGAGGATATTTATCAAGCAAATTAAAGGGAAAAATTATGAATAATCAATGGCGTTTTAAAGGCAATGAGCTTAAGTATTTAAAGGACGTATTAGACTCAGGAGAAGGCTCATCTACAACAGGTTCTTACAATAAGGCATTTGAAGAACTTTTTGCATTAAAAAATAATGCTAAATATGCTGTTACGTTCAATTCTGGTACTAGTACATTGCATGCAGCTCTTGATGCATTAGGCGTATCTTATGGTGATGAAGTAATCATTCCTCCAATAACTGTATATAGTAATTTTGCAGTAACAATTGCTGCGAATGCCATACCAGTATTTGCTGACGTAGAAGAGGATACTTTTAATATTTGCCCTAAAGATATTGAAAGAAAGATAACATCAAAAACTAAAGCAATAATGCCAGTTTCCTTATACGGACTATCTTGCGATTTAGATAAAATAATGGCCATTGCTAAAAAACATAATCTTGTTGTTATTAATGATGCAGCAGAAGCTCATGGAGCCACATGGAATAATAAACAGATAAGTGAATATGCTCATGTCACAAGCTATAGCACTGAAAACAGCAAGCATATTTCAACTGGTGATGGCGGGATTATAACTACCAATGATGAGATGACTGCAAAAAGATGTAGAAAATTTGGAAGTATGGGATATTCTTTAATGACTGCTAATGAAGGAAGATTAAGGCTTAATAAAGAAGTTTTTCAAGATCCTACTTACAAAAGACATGATGGATTTGCTTATAACTACAGAATGCCAGAGGTAGCAGCTGCAGTAGGATTGGCCCAGACAGAAAAATATGAATTTTTTATTGAATTAAGAGAAAAAGTTGGCCTGCAAATGAGAGAAATAGCATTAACAAGTGATTTTTTGATACCACAAAAGAAAATAGATGGTGCTAGAAATACTTACTGGACATTTGCTGCAAGAATGGTTAGATCTGATATCAGATGGCAGGATTTTAGAAAGAAATTTATTGAATTTGGTGGCGAAAGTATTTTTGCTTGCTGGGCATTAACTTATGATGAGCCTATAGTTGCTGAAGGTATTTTTAAAAAACAGAATCCAGCACTTTATTCAAACATTGAGTACAAAAAATCGGATTATCCAGTCGCCGAAAAAATACAACCTCAATTAATGCAGTTTCCTTTAAATTACTCTTCATACGAAGAATCTCAGCCTCAGTTAGATGCGTTAGATAAAACTCTACGTTTCTATGAGTAAATCATGATTCATGAAAATGAATTATTGTATATTTGTACAGGCTAGACTGTCCTCCTCAAGATCTCCAGGAAAAGTTCTTGCCGACATTGAAGGCAAACCAATGCTTCTTAGACAACTTCAAAGAATTAGACATGGAGTCAATAATATTGACATCATATGTGTAACATCAAATGACAAATCAGATGATCCTATTGAGGAGTTATGCTCGAATAATAACTTTAATTTTTTTAGAGGTAGTTTAAATAATGTCCTTCAGAGATATATTGATGCGTCAGATGAATTTAATATTAAAAACATTATAAGGATAGGGGGCGATGATCCTTTAGCAGACCATAATTCTGTAACTAAATTAATTAGTGAACATAAAGACGAAGATTTCTTGTATACGAGTCATAGATATGGATGGCCTTATGGAACAGCATCAGAATTAATCAAAGTAAGTGCACTAAGAAAAATTGCTACTTTAACTTCAGAGGAATTATATAAAGAACATATAATTCCTTTTTTTTGGCACAATCAAGATAGATTTAATATGAAAAAGGTTTTCTCCCCTGAAAGCATATGCAGACCTGAATATTATTTCAGCGTTGACTATGAAGAGGATTTGCAGCTAATTAGAAATATTTTTGCGTTATTAAAGAGTAAGGGAGAGTTTTTTAGTCTAAAAGATGTTATTTATCTATGTGATAATCAAAAAGACATTTTAGAAATTAATAAACATTTACATTCAGGATTTGATTTTTAGTGATTATAAATAATAAAAAGATTGGATTGGATGCGGCACCATACATTATTGCTGAAATGTCAGCAAATCATAACAATGATATTGAAAATGCAAAAAAATTAATTGAAGAGGCAAAAAAAAATGGAGCTGATGCGATAAAGCTTCAAACATATAAACCAGATACTATTACACTTAATTCATCACATGAAGACTTCATTATTAAAGATAATGGCTTATGGCATGGAAGAACCTTATATGATTTATATGAAGAAGCACATATGCCATGGGATTGGCATAAACCTTTATTTGAATTTGCAAACAAACTCGGCTTAACAATTTTCAGTTCTCCTTTCGATAGAACTGCAGTTGATTTACTTGAAGAATTAAATGCTCCGGCATATAAAATTGCTTCATTTGAAATAGTTGATATTCCGCTTATTCAGTATGTGGCTTCAACAAATAAACCAATAATAATTTCTACTGGTATGGCTAATGAAGATGAAATATTTGAAGCTATTGAGGCTGTAAAAAGTTTTGGAACATCAGACATTGCAATTTTGCATTGTGTCAGTTCATATCCAGCCAAACCCTCAGAATATAATCTTAAAACTATTGAAGATATGAGAAAGAAGTTTAAAGTTGAGGTCGGAATATCTGATCATACTATAGATAATGTTACTGCGATTTCAAGCATTGCTTTTGGTTGCACATTAATAGAGAAACATTTTACTTTAGACAGAAATGCGGGCGGCCCAGATGATTCTTTTTCAATGGAGCCAAGCCAATTAATGAGTCTTTCTAAAGATACAAAAAATGCACGCAAGGCAATTGGTAAGATAAATTACAGCCTTAAAAATAACGAAAAAACTAATATAAAATTTAGAAGATCTTTATATTTTGTTAAAAATCTTTCAAAGGGGGCCATTATTAGTAAAGATGATATTGCATCTGTAAGACCTGGCTATGGCGTTTTACCAAAACATTACCATGAAATAATTGGTAAAACTGTTAATAAAGATATATCTAAGCATACTGCTGTAAATTTTGATGATATATCAAATTAATCTATGCAATGAAGTACTGTAAAAAATGCTTACAGCCTGATACAAGGCCAAATGAAAAATTTATCAATGGAGTATGCTCAATTTGCAGATATTATGATTCTGTTGAAGATATAGATTGGAACTCCAGATATGAGCAACTTCAAGATTATTTAAAAAATAGAAAGAAAAAATCTGTTAAAAATTCATTCCAAAAATTTGATTGTATTATTGGAGTAAGTGGAGGAAAAGATAGCACTAGACAAGCTTTGTGGGTAAGGGACAAATTAAAACTTAATCCATTACTATGGAGTTTGTCTTATCCGCCTGAGCAAATTTGTGATATTGGGACAAAAAATATCTCAAATTTAATTAATCTTGGTTTTGATTTAGTTGTTTCTAGCCCATCACCAAAAACTTGGAGGGATTTAATTAAAGAATCTTTTTTTAAATTTTCTAACCATATGAGAACTTCAGAGCTAGCTTTATTTAGTTCAGTGCCTCAGGCAGCATTAGCCTACAAAATTCCAATTATTTTTTGGGGAGAAACACCAATGCAAGTTGGAGACTTGAGTGCAGTTGGAGAAGAGGGCTGGGATGGAAACAATATGAAAAATTCAAATACACTCAGTAGCGGGCATCAATGGATGATTGATATGGGTTACAAAAGAGAAAAATTGATTCCATATATATACCCTGACAAGAATCAATTTGAACTACAAGATCTTCAAATTATCTACTTAGGATGGTATTTGGGAGATTGGTCGCTTACAAACAATGCAAAGTATTCAAACTTAAATGGTCTTATAAATAGATCAGAAGACTATATAAATACTGGCGACATACATGGTACGAGCGCTCTAGATGATAACTGGCAAATCATGAATCAAATGATTAAATATTATAAGTTTGGTTTTGGATTTGTTACTGAAATTATTTGTGAAGATATTCAAAGAGGACACATTGATAGGAAAAGCGGAATTAAATGGATTAAAAAATATGATGGAAAATGCTCTGATGAATATGTATATTCATTTTGTAAATATATCGACATTTCAGTTGATGAATTTTGGTGGCAGGTTAGAAAGTCAGCAAATAGAGATTTATTTATTGTTAAGAATGATGGTCAAATTGTTCCAAAATTTAAAGTTGGAGAGGACCTATGATTTCTGTAGGCATAGTTGATTATGGTGTTGGGAATATACATTCTTTGAGTAAATCTTTAAGGATTGCGGGTTTTAGACCAGAAATATCATCTAGCAAGGAACTTCTCAGTAAATCGGATATCATTTTACTTCCAGGAGTTGGGTCATTTTCTTTTGCGATTGATAATCTCAAAAAGTCAGGACTTGATAGTTTCATAATTAAACAATCTAAAATTAATAAACCAATTATAGGCATTTGTCTTGGAATGCAACTTTTGTGTAGTAATTCTACTGAAGGAGGCATTAATAAGGGACTCGGAATTATACCAGGTAAAATTAAAAGAATGAGTAATTCTAAATTTCATATTGGATGGAATAGCATTCAACTTAAAAATAAAAATCATTTTCTAAAGAGATTTAATAATCATGAGTTCTTTTTTAATCATGGCTACCAATTTGCAGGCAATCAAAAGTATGTAATTGCCGAAACAGAATTTGAAAAAAGTTTTCCAACCATAATAAAAAAAAATAATACAATCGGATTTCAATTCCATCCTGAAAAAAGTCAAAAAGCTGGAATTCAATTACTTAAAAAAACAATTAAATCAATTTCAAACATAGAATGATAAAGAAAAGAATATCAGCTTCAGTGATAGTCAAATCTAATAGAGTTGTCCAATCTATATCGTATAGAAAGTATTTGCCAATAGGCTCAATAGAGCCTGTGGTTGAAAATTTAGATAGATGGGGAGTTGATGAAATAATAATTTTTGATATTGATAGAAGTAAAAATAATCTTGGGCCGAATTACGACCTAATTAAAGCTATTAGCTCTATTCCAATTTCTACGCCTTTAGCTTATGCAGGAGGTATAAATAATTATAAGGATGCTATCAGAGTAATATCATCTGGTTCTGAGAGAGTTATTGTAGATAATTTATTTTTTAAAAATCCAAAAAATATTAAAAACATATCAAATGCAATTGGGTCCCAGGCTCTATTGCTAGCATTACCACTTTCAATTAATAAGAATGGCATATTTCACTATAATTACCTAAATAAAAAATCTAAATTATTAGACTTGCATAAAATTTTAGATTTAAAACCTTACTTTTCAGAACTTATAATTATTGATTATTTATCACAAGGATTTGACTCAAAGTTTGATATCGGTTTGTTAGAAATTTTTAACGAGAATGATATAGATCTAGTATGCTATGGCGGGATTGGTGCTAGTGAATTGTCCTCACAAATATTAGCTTCTAAAAATGTTAAGTCAATTGCGTTTGGAAATATTTTAAATTACGGCGAATTAAAATTTCAAGAAATCAAGAAAAGTATAAAATATTCTAAAAAAAATCTTAGACGCTCAATATTTAGGGAGAAAATATAATATGGAAACAGCTTCCCAATGTTCAAGGTGTTTATACGATACAAGCCATCCTTTGGGTCTAGAAATTAATGAAAAAGGAATTTGTTCAGGATGTTTGATACATGAAGAGAAAGACTATTTAGACTGGGATCAAAGATGGAATGATTTGCTAGACCTTGTTAAGGATTATAAATGCAAACAAAAAGTTAAATATGATTGCATAGTCCCTGTTTCTGGAGCAAATGACTCTTATTTCATTCTTCATGTAGTAAAAAATAAACTTAACTTAAATCCCTTAGTCGTAACATATAACAAATACTTTAATACTCCCATTGGAATTAAAAATTTAGCAAATTTAAGAACGAAATTCGATGTAGATGTATTAATTCAAAATATTAATCCTACAATCGTCAAAAAAATAACTAAAACAACTTTATTTCAATTAGGAAGTATGTATTGGCCATGCATTGCAGGCCAGACTGTTTTTCCAGTACAAACGTCAATAAGATATAACATACCTTTGATTATCTGGGGAGCTCATCAGGGACTAGAGCAAGTTGGAATGTTTTCACATTTACATAATGTTGAGATGACAAGACGATATAGAAAAGACCATGATTTAATGAGTATGGAAGCAGATGACATGCTCAATACATTTAATACTTTATCAGAAGAGGACATGTGTCAATACAGATATCCATCAGACAGCGATCTAAGAAAAGCTGGAACAAGAGGCATCTATCTTGGTAATTACATAAGATGGGATCCAAAAGCACAGCATGAGGAAATGATTAAATTATATGGTTATGAATCAGCTTCTTTTAATAGAACATTTGAAACTTATGATCATATTGATTGCTATAACTATCTTAATATTCATGATTATCTAAAATACCTCAAAACTGGCTTTTCAAAAGTTACTGATCATGCCTGTAGAGAAATAAGACATGGCAGACTGAGAAAACCACAAGCAAAGTCATTAGTAAGCTACTATGAAAAGAGAAAAATACAGAATCAAAATCTTTTTTATGATTGGCTTGGAGTAGATGAAAATTCTTTTAATTTTATTTTAAGAAAAATTGCTGAAGAGAATAATAGGAACCCAAATAATATTGAAATTAGCCATAGAAAGAAAAACAAAAGTGTTTCTAATAATCTAATGAAACTAGATTATAAGATAAATAGCTCTATCAATCGTGATAAAAAAACTCAATATATTACTATCGGAAAAGGCTATCCGTAGACCTGGATTTTCGAAAATGAAAGAGAAATTTAGAGAAATATATGATGATCAAGATCTTTATGACAATCTTAGATTAGATATTAAATTTACAAGAGTTTTCATAAGATACGCTGTAAGAGTTTTTGGAATTAAACATTCAATTCTAATACTTAACTGTGCACTGAGTCTTGCTTCATATAAAAAGGGTTTTAGTTACCATGCCTATTTAATAAGAATTAATATATATAGATTAAAGAATTTCCTATATCTGTCATCTGAGGATTATCAAGAATCATTTCGTATTAAAGAAAAATGGGCACAATACGTAATAAAGCATTCTCCAAGCAAAAAGGCTATAGGTAATGCAGAATATTATTCTAAGATAGTATCGGCTGATGATAGCAATCCTAAAGAAGTCTGTGAAAATAATTTAAAAAAATTTTATATTTATGGCCCATCAGCACAAAATGATCCTCAAGAAAAATATAATGAATATACTTTAATTCATCTAAAACCATTCCCAAAAGAATTAAATTTTCATAATGAAATCCTATTTTCCAACTCCTTTTATTTTACAAATGCAATTAAAGGAAACATAAAGCTGCAAGAAAATTTTTATAAAAGGTATAAACAAATATATGTAACATGTATGACTTCACAGCTGCCTTCAAATTTCATTAGAGTTCCTCTATCCAATGAAGGATTTATGGCAAGTGAGATGGGTCTGCAGAGAATATTAAAATTTCTGATACAAAAATATGGAAATCTTGAATGCATAATTGAAGGATTTGATTTTTATTTATCAGAAGACGCATATCAAAATAAAAATTATGATAAGTTAACTAGAAAACAGTCTGAAATAGATGAAGGAGAAATATGTCTTTCTATAGCAGAGC
Source organism: Flavobacteriaceae bacterium (assembly GCA_016780245.1). Taxonomy (GTDB): domain Bacteria; phylum Bacteroidota; class Bacteroidia; order Flavobacteriales; family Flavobacteriaceae; genus Marisimplicoccus. The sequence continues at coordinate 15,274 of JADHME010000003.1, forward strand.
ATGATTTTTATTTTAACTTCATAAAAACAAGACAACTGATGAATAATATAAAACTAATTGATTCTTATGATTTTCAAAAAATCATTTCCATGAGTCCTGAGCAATATTGTAGTGAATTATTCAGAGTTAGAAACTTCAAAATGATAAAAAAATATATTTAGATGAGTTATATGAATGACTTAGAATTTGATAAAAGTCGCGAATTTTTTTTATCCCATAAAAAAAATTTTAGTAAATTTGAAATAGACTTAGATAATTTGTACTTAAAATATCAAAATAAATCAAAAATAATTGTTTTGCTTGATTATTGGATCTTTAATATTTTTTTACTAAAGAAAATATACGGCTCAAAAGGCTTAATAGATTTTTGCAATAGTGATATTAATAATCCTCAAAGATTTAGTTTTCTATATGAAATTGATAATTCAAATAAGAAATATGAAATAAAGTTCAAAAAAAATAATTCTAAATATTTTTATGCTTTAAAGTTTTTTCATAAAAAGATATTTATTCCTGGAGCTCACTTAGATAACTTATTTAAAAAATTGCAAAATCTAATCTCTTTGAAATTTATTTTATCCATACCCACAAAAGCAAATGAAGAAATTGAGAATGGGTTAAAACACATACTAAAAAATATATTTAAAGATAAATTTGATAATTCAGAGATCAACGTTATTTTTAAAAAAATTCCTAAAGTTTTCATTTCATCCAATGTATCCGTACTATACAACAGTATTAATGTTTCAGGATCTTCTTCCTCTTTCTTAGAATATGAGGGCTTTGAAAATATTTTTTTATTGAATTCTAATTTATATATAGAAGGCATCCAGCATGGTGGAGGATATGATATTTTTAAAGTGGATTATTTTGCTGATTATGAAAAAAACCTATGTGATAAATTTTTTGGATGGGGCTTTTCAGATAACAACATAAAGCAAACAAAATTTAAGCATATTTCTAAAAAATCTGAAAATAATATTCGAAGAGTATTGTGGATTGAAGATTCAAAAGTTCCACTTTTTTATTTTTATTCCATGCCATGCCACCATCTTCAATCTATAAATTCTGATTCAAAAAAATATATTCATAAAGAACTTAATCTTAATCAAACGGAATACACTAGCATGTTTCATCCATCTTCAAATTCAGATTTATATAAGAATTTTAGAAAAAATAGTTTCAATATATCCTCTGGAGGACAATCAGAGAAAAAATTTTATGCTAATGACATCCTAATATTTGATAATTCTGGTTCGACATTGATTCATTTTGCAATTGAAAGCCAGATGATTTTTTATAATATAATTAGCCGTTCTGATTATAAAAATTTTAGTGAATCTCAGAAAGAATTTTTCTTAATTCAAAGAAAGTATGATTTCGGTATTTTTAATGACGAAGATAATAAGCTCTCAAATTCAATCAGTAAAATTAAATTAAACAGTAATTATCATTTACCAAAAGAATTAATAGATTTTTATGAAAGTAATTTTAAATAATTAATGTTTTATTTGTGAATTCGTATGTTATTTTTTGTCACTCTATTTTTATTAATGCCATATACGTACCCTTAGATTTTTTCTTTGAGATAGTAACTTTAGTATTTTTTGCTCCCTTTTCTTTGTTAGCATAGACTGCGATAATATTTGATATTGAGAATGAAACTCAACATAAAGAAAGCTTATATGGTCAATTGTTCCCTCTTTGATAAGATGTTCTAAAAGGTCGACTTCAGCACCTTCAATGTCCATTTTCACAATAATTTTTTCATATTTGTTAGATGCTTCTGCTAAATAAGCAGAAAAGTCAATTAAATTTACTTTAATTGCATTATCTTCTATAACTTCATATAAATCAGAGTTATGTTCTTTAATAACTGAACCTCCTTGAGCAAACTTTCCTCCTTCTTTAGAGTCTAAGCCATATAAATTATATCTTCCAGAACTGACACCAACTCCAATATCATGCAATATAACTTTTCCCGATTTAATTTCAGGAATTTTTTTTAATTCATCACAACAGAATGGGTTTGGTTCAAAAAGTTCAAACTTTATATTTAAATGATTATAGTATTTCTTAAACCATTTATAGCCTTGGCCTAAATTTGATCCCAAGTCTAAAAATAAAACTTCATCGCTTAATTTTAAACTTGATGCATCTTTTTTAACAAATATATGCTCTCTATACCGGTGAATTTTAGCTTCCAGTCTATTTATTAAATCTAAAATTTTCATACATACTTGATATTTATAATCTATATCTTAATACAGATTTGCTTTTATTTTTCTTGAAAAAAGCTTAACTAAACAATTTATAGAAAAACTTAGTATAAAATTTTAAAATATATATTTAATTCAATTTTAGTTAATAAATATTCTTATTTTCTATCTAAAAACAATATCATCGTTTAAAATAATCAACTAAATGAGCACCAATTCAACAAATATTCTTGAAAAGGAATTAAGTATCACATCCTTATTTTATTTATTTTTAAAAAATAAAGGCTTTATAGCTTCATTTTCTTTTATTTTCGCCATTTCATCAGTATTTATAGCATTGTCATTGTCACCGATTTTTTCATCAAACATTGTTTTAAAATCAGTTCAAGAAAATGAACCTTCATTATCTACCGGACTTGGTATGTTGGGAGGTATTGCTAGTATCAGTGGAAGTTTAGGTTTAAATCCAGATGAAGAAGCAATGCTGGCTATGAAACACGCTGTAAGTAGAGACTTTTTTAAGAAAATTTACGCCGATCAAGAATTTAAGAAGAATCTCATGGCCTATGATTCATATAATCCAAATAATAAATCAAATTTATATGATCAATCTATTTATGATTCAGAAACCAAAAAATGGATTATTGAACCAATTTTTCTCGTTGCTCATAAAAGATTTACGACTCAGCATATGAAAATATACCAAGAAAAAGTCGGAGGTTTTGTAAATATATCAATCGAACATAAGTCACCAATAATTGCCAAAGAATGGGCGGATCTTATGTTTAGAGAACTAAATAAATATATGAAAGAAGTTTCTTCGCAGAAAATAAATAGAGAAGTCGAGTATCTTAATAACGAATTAAATAAAACCTCAAGCTCTGAATTAAAAAAAGTTGTTGCGCAATTGCTTGAGAGTAAAATTCAAAAGCAAATGTATGGAAACATATCTGATGATTATATTTTTGAAATAGTCGATTCTGCTTATGTTCCTTATGAAAGAGCAAGGCCTTCAAGAGCATTTATTTGCATAATGATAACCGCATTAGGCTTTTTTTTATCTTGCTTAATTGTTTTTATATTAGATAACTTCAAAAAAAGAATTAAATTAAATCCACCTTTTATTGAAAACGTGGAATAAACATACTTCACTAAAATGAAAATTTTGGTAATTGGTTCATCTGGTCAGCTCGGAACTCAAATATTCAATTTAAAAAATTCATTAAATTTTCTTGATTTTTATTTCTGCAACAAACATGATCTAGACATATCATCCCCTGAAAGTATAGATAGCTTTTTTGTCAATAATAAATTTGATGTTGTGATAAATTGCGCTGCTTATACAAGTGTTGACGAAGCTGAAAAGAATTTTAAGTATGCAAAAATAATAAATGGATATTCTATAGATTATATTTGTAAGTCATTAGAAAAACATAAGCCAGATACTAAGTTTATCCATCTAAGCACAGATTATATTTTTGATGGTGAATTTTTAAAGCCAATATGTGAAAAAGATATACCAAATCCAATCTCAAAATATGGAAAAAGCAAGCTACTAGGAGAGGAAATGCTACAGAAATCAAAAATCCCAAGCATCATAATAAGAGTAAGTTGGCTTTATTCCATTTTTGGTAAAAATTTTATGAAAACTATAATCAATCTCTCCAAAACTAAAAAATCCATAAGTGTTATAAGTGATCAAATCGGATCTCCAACAAGCGCAAATGATCTTGTTGAATGCATATTAAGAATTATAGCTTCAGAAAGATTTAATGATTATGCTCAAAAAAAAGGCATATTTCATTTTTGCAATAAAGGTTCATGTAGCTGGTACGAATTCGCAAAAGAAATTTTATTATTAACTTCTTCTGATTGTAAGATATGTCCAATAACAACAGATGAATACAAAACACTTGCACAAAGACCAAAATATTCAGTCCTTGATACATCAAAGATAGAGAGCTCTTTTGGTCTAGAAATCAATTCTTGGAAAGATGCTCTTCAAAATACCATTAATTCTGAAAATACAAATTATAATAAATCAATATGAAAATTTTAATAACTGGGGGGTCAGGATTTATTGGATCAGCTTTAATTAGATATTTGTTAAAAAATTTTAATAACTATCAAATTCTTAATGTTGATAAGCTAACTTATGCCTCAAATGATTCTTTAAATCAATTTGAAAAAAATCAAAATTATAGTCATAAGAAAGTTGATATATTAGACAAGATAAACTTAAGGGAGATATTTTTTGACTTTAAACCTGATTTTGTTATGCATCTTGCTGCTGAGTCACATGTTGATAATTCAATTAAAACCCCAAGTAAATTTATTGAAACAAATATCATAGGAACTTTTAATTTGTTAAATGTATCATTGGAGTATTCTAAAAAAGTAAACCCTAAATTTTACAGATTTCATCATATTTCAACTGATGAGGTTTATGGAGATCTTGAAAAGAATGACCCTAAATTCAGTGAAAAAACATCATATAACCCTAGTTCACCATATTCAGCTAGCAAGGCCTCATCAGATCATTTAGTGAGATCATGGACAAGAACATATGGATTGCCTTCAGTAATAACCAATTGTTCAAACAATTATGGCCCTTACCAAAATGATGAGAAATTAATTCCAACAATAATTAGGAGTGCACTTAATTACGAACCAATTCCTATTTATGGTGACGGAAGCCAAATAAGGGATTGGCTTTTCGTTGAGGATCATGTTGCTGCACTTCATAAAGTATTAATAGAAGGTAAAAATAATGAAACTTATAATATTGGTGGCATGAATGAGGTAAAGAACATAGATGTCGCTATAAAGATTTGCGCAATTTTAGATGATATATATCCAATAAGTTCTCAAGAGTTTAAATCTTACAATAAGCTTATTAAATTTGTAGATGATAGACCTGGACATGATAAAAGATATGCAATTGATTGCAGTAAAATTAAACAAGATCTCAACTGGCATCCTAATGAAAATTTCAACAGCGGTATGATTAAAACAGTTAAATGGTATTTAGATAAATATAAAAAAGGGAATTAAATATTATGTATAAGGGGATAATTTTAGCAGGTGGCAGAGGTTCAAGACTCTTTCCAATAACTTTATCAACTTCAAAGCAACTTTTACCTATATATGATAAACCAATGATCTACTATCCATTATCAGTTTTAATGACTGCTGGAATTAAAGATATTTTGATAATTGTAAATCCAAATGATTTAGAAAATTATGAGAATCTTTTAGGAGATGGAAGTCAACTAGGTATAAGTATTTCATACAAAGTTCAACCTTCTCCTGATGGGCTTGCTCAATCATTTATATTAGGAGAAACCTTTATAGGTTCATCGAACGTATGTTTAATTCTTGGAGACAATATATTTTTTGGAGAAAATTTTTCTAATCATCTTGAAAGGGGCATCAATAGAACAAAAGGAGCTACTATATTTTCTTATCACGTGAATAATCCTGAAGATTTTGGTGTAGTAGAATTTGATGGAGATAGAGTTGTAAATATTGAAGAAAAACCTAATAAACCAAAATCTAATCATGCAGTTACGGGTATATATTTTTATGATAATGATGTGATTGAAATTGCTAAAAATTTAAAGCCTTCCTCAAGAGGAGAGCTTGAAATCACAGATGTAAATAAAACCTATCTTGATAGGAATGAGCTTTATTTGGAGAAAATGAATAGAGAGTTTGCTTGGCTAGATACTGGTACTTATGATTCATTAATAGCTGCAGGTCAGTTTATTCATATGATTGAAAAACGTCAGGGTCTCAAAGTTGCATGCCTTGAGGAGATTTCATTTTCCAAAGGATGGATAGGTTCTGAGGAGATGCTAAAGCAAGCAAATAAGTTTAAATCTACCTCTTATGGAAGATATATACTAAATTTACTTGAAGAAAGATAATTATGAATATAACTAAATGCTCAATCGAAGGGGTAAGAATTATAGAGCCTGATGTTTACGAGGATGAAAGGGGTTTTTTCTATGAAAGTTATCATCAAGAAAAATATAAAAACTTAATAAATATCAAAGAAAACTTTGTTCAAGACAATCATTCCAAGTCTTCTTATGGAGTGTTAAGAGGTCTTCACTTTCAAAAGAATCAAGCACAAGGGAAGCTAATAAGAGTGATACAGGGTAATGTATATGATTTTTTTATAGATATAAGACAAGAATCTGAAACTTTTGGTAAAGCTTTTGGAATCGAAATTAGTGAAAAAAATAAGTTGCAAGTTTGGCTTCCTCCAGGATTGGCTCATGGATTTTTAACTTTAAGTCCATTTGCTGAATTTGAGTACAAATGCACAAATTTTTATGATCCAAATGATGAACATTGTTTAATATGGACTGATCCTCAAATTAATCTAAAATTGCCTATCCCAAAAGGAGATATAATAGTTTCACAAAAAGATTTAAATGGTCTGACTTTTGATGAGTTGATAACCAAGGGTATTATATAGATGAACTTATTGGTAACTGGTTCTGCAGGGTTTATAGGCTCTCAATTATGTATAAATCTTTTAGAAAGAGGCGATAAAGTCATAGGTTTAGATAATCTAAATGATTATTACAATATTCTTCTTAAGAAAGCTAGACTAGAAAGGCATCTCAATCATAAAAACTTTTCTCATTACCATGTAGATATATCAAATAAAGCTGATCTTGAAAAAGTTTTTAAAGAGAATAGCATTGATGTTGTTGTTAATCTTGCTGCCCAAGCAGGGGTAAGATACTCAATTGAAAATCCTGATGTATATATTCAAAGTAATATTGTTGGTTTTATGAATATCCTTGAGTGTTGCAGACACAATAAGATTAGTAATCTTGTATATGCTTCATCTAGCTCTGTTTATGGAGCAAATACAACCAAACCATTCTCTGTACATGATAATGTTGACCACCCGCTCAGTCTTTATGCAGCTTCAAAGAAATCTAACGAACTTATGGCTCATACTTATAGTAACTTATTTGAACTTAGCACAACCGGCCTGAGATTTTTCACAGTTTATGGTCCTTGGGGAAGACCAGATATGGCTTTATTTAAATTCACTAAAGCAATTATGAACGAAGAAATGATAGATGTTTACAATTATGGAAATCACGAAAGAGATTTTACATATATTGATGATATCATAGAGGGAGTTATTAGGGTTATTGATAATCCAGCTAAGTCAAACACTCATTGGAATGGCAAAAATCCAGATCCTGGATCAAGTTTTGCACCTTGGAAAGTTTATAATATTGGAAGCAATAACCCTGTTAAACTTAACGATTATATTGCAGCAATCGAAAAAAATCTTGGAAAAAAAGCAAATATCAACTTGCTCCCGCTTCAGCCAGGAGATGTTGTTGCAACATATGCTGATGTTGAGGATTTATTTATAACATTCAATTTTAAGCCAAAATATAATATTCATGAAGGCGTAAAAAACTTTGTTGATTGGTTTAAAAAACATCCAAATTTTTAGAGCAAAATGACAGCAAATAATAATACCTTAAGTTTGATAAATTCTTTAAAAAGCTTATGGAATCACTTTACAATAAAAAGAAAATATCAACTCGCTCTTATAACATTAGCCACATTTATTACTGCTATTTTAGACCTTGTAAGCATAGGTACTATTATGCCTTTTATATCAGTAATTATGGACTCAGAAGCAACCTTCAATAATCCATCTTTTAATGAATATTTTATAAATTATGGATATTCATCTGGAGAAGAAATTATTTTACCCATCACATATTTTTTTATATCAATAAATATAATAGCTGCGATTATAAAAGTAATTATTTTTTGGTTTCAAAATAAGATTAGTGTTCTTTGCGGCAACGACCTTAGTAGATTAGCTTATACTAAAACAATATACCAACCTTTTGAAATACATATCAATAGAAACTCTGGTGACGTTATCAGCTCAATTGTAAACAATGTGAATATTACAATTTTTGGAGTACTTTACATGGTTCTTCTTTTTATAAGTTCACTAATCTTTACTTTAGCTATTTTAGGAGGCATTTTGATCATAGATCCCACTATTTCATTAATTGCCTTAGCTACTCTATGTTTTTTCTATATACCAATATCTATATTTCTTAAAGGTAGACTTGAAAGAAATAGCAAGGTTGTAGATTTAGGGCAAAAAAAGATTGTTAGATTTATTCAAGAAGCTTTAGGAGGCATCAGGAACCTAATACTGGATAAATCACATGATTTTTTTATATCAAAATATAATGAAATAGACTTTAATTTAAGAGATGCTGTTGCAGAGAATAAATTTTTAGGTAGTGTTCCACGTTATGTTATTGAAGCTTTAGTTGTAATATTAATGGCATTACTTGGACTATATTATGCTTATCAACCAAATGGCATGAGCGAAGGTCTTCCTATATTAGGTTTTATCGCTTTAGCTTCTCAAAAACTTATACCAAATATGCAGCAAATTTATAGATGTTATGCTTCAATTGCGGGTAGCAAAGAAAACCTTGATGATACCCTCGAAATTCTCAATCAAGAACTTATTACTAATGATGATAGTCTATCATCTCAAAAAATTATCAATGATTTTAATAAATTATCTCTACGAAATATTTCATTTAGATATTCTCAAAGTGAACCATTAATATTTAATGATATTAGTTTAGATATCTACAAGGGTGAAAAAGTTGGAATTGTTGGAGTTACAGGAGGCGGTAAGAGTACCCTTATAGATTTAATTCTTGGTTTATTGAAGCCTGAATCTGGCCAAATTCTTATTGATGAAAACAACATGGAAAGTGTTAAGAACTCATGGCAAAAAATGATTTCTCATGTACCTCAAGACGTTTATTACAGCGATGACTCATTTGCCAAAAATATTGCTTTTGGAACAGATATAAAAAATCTTAATCAAGATAAGCTCACTAATGCTTCTAAAGATGCGTTTATACTTGATTATATTTTGCAACAGGATGATAAGTTTGAACATATTTTAGGTGAATCTGGTGTCCAGCTATCGGGTGGTCAAAAACAAAGACTTGGAATTGCAAGAGCTTTATACAAAGATTCGAATATAATAATTTTTGATGAAGCTACCAGCGCTTTAGACGAAAAAACTGAAAAAGATGTTGTTAATTCTATTCAATCAATAGATTCAAAAAAAACTGTTTTAATAATAGCTCATCGACTATCAACCATAAAACATGCAGATAGAATAGTGTGTGTTGAGCATGGAAAAATTATAACTTTCAACTCATTTGCAGAATATGAGAAAGAAAAACTGAGCAATTTATAATGTGCGGCCTTGTTGGTTACATTGAATCTAAAAATAGTGCGAATTGCTCGCATGATATTGACAAAGCAATAGCATCATTAGAGCACAGAGGACCTGATGCAACTGGTAAGGATGAGTTTTATACTAATAAAAAAGTAGGATTTGGACATAGAAGATTATCTATATTAGACATTTCTGATGCCGGCAATCAGCCAATGGAATCTTTTACTGGAAGATTTAAGATTGTTTTCAATGGTGAGATTTATAATCATTTAGAAATACGAGAACACATAAAAAATACATACAGTTTTAATTCTTGGAAAAGCTCATCTGACACTGAAACTCTTGTAAATTTATTTGAGTTTATTGAATTTAAAGATGCTCTTAAATTAATAAAAGGTATGTTTGCAATAGCTTTATTTGACTTAAGAAATAACTTTATATACTTTGCTAGGGATAGAATTGGAGAAAAGCCATTATATTTGTCCTTCAATGAATCATCTATTCTTTTTGGATCTGAATTAATTGCTTTAACAAAATTTTCTTCATTTGACAAAGATATTTCTATGAATGCTTTGTCTTCTTTCTTTAAATTTAATTATATTCCTGCCCCACAAACAATTTATAGCAGCACTTTTAAATGTCCTCCTGGAAAATTTATTTGCATCGACCTAAACAAATCTATATTTAAAAAGACTTATGATTGTTTTGATGATATTTTTTCTAATGATGGTGCTTCAATTAATGATTACTGGTCTTCTTCAGATTTATTAGATAAATCTATAATAGAAACTAGAGATTTTAATGAGGCTTCATTAAATCTAGAAAGCATTATTTCTAAAGCCGTAAAAAATCAATTGATATCGGATATGCCTATAGGAGCCTTTTTATCAGGGGGCATAGATTCTACATTAATTACAGCTTTGATGCAGAAAGAAAGCATGGATAAAGTTAAGACTTTCACGATTGGTTTTGAAGATAAAAGATATGACGAATCAAGTTATGCAAAAGAAGTCGCTAACCATTTAGGAACAAGTCATACAGAACTAATCTTATCTCAAGATGATGTAATTAATGTCATTCCAAACCTAAGTAAAATTTATAGCGAACCATTTGCTGATTCATCACAAATTCCAACTCTTTTAGTTTCTAAACTCGCTAAATCTGAAGTTTCTGTTGCCTTATCTGGAGATGGAGGTGATGAGTTATTTGGTGGATATAATAGATATTTTTTAGCACCAACAGTTTGGTCTATATTAAAAAAATTTCCATTTTCTTTAAGGAGTTTTAGTGCTGATATCATTTTGTCTTCTCCTAATTTTTTAAAGTCAATAGAAAATACATCTAGATTCTTCTATAAGAAAACTCCCGTACAGTTGGTTGAAAAGATTCAATCATTATTCTCTAAAGTTAAAAATATTGAATCAGAAAAAGATTTGTTCATATCATTGATTTCAGGCTATGAAGATTTATCAGAACTTCTGAACTTTAAATCGAACCCGCAATCCTATGCTTATAATGATAAAATATGGTCAAATGCAAGCTTATCATTTCAAGAGAAGATGATGTTCTTAGACATGATAACTTATTTACCAGATGACATAATGTGCAAAGTAGACAGAGCTACAATGGCATTTAGTTTAGAATCAAGAGCACCATTTCTTCATCAAGATGTTGTTGAAGCAAGTTACAAAATACCAACTAATTACAAAATAAAAAATAAAAATGGAAAACATATACTAAAAAATATTCTCTATAAGTATGTGCCTAAGGATTTAGTTGAGAGACCAAAACAGGGCTTTGGAATACCATTAGATGAATGGATTAAGGGACCATTAAAAAATGATTTTTATGAATCAATATCAGATGAAAATTTATCTCATAATTTAATTAACAAAAGCATGGTTAAAAAGATGCTAGAAGATCATATTGACGGAAAAAGAAACTGGCAAAATCAATTATGGGCAATTTACTCTTTCCAAAGCTGGTTTCATGAAAATGAAATAAATTCTTAACTATGCATAATATTTTAATTTTAGGCGGAGGCGGTTTTATTGGTAAGAACATATTAAGGTATATGGATCAGGTAGATTTTTTTAAAAATTATAAAAAGTTTATAACAAGTACTAAAAAATCATTCATTTCAGAAGATGGCCTGACAAATTGTGAGATATGTAATATAAAACTAGAACAAGTCGATAAGATAAAGAATCTAATTGAAGTAAATCATATTAAAACAATAGTTCACTTAGTATCAGGGATGATTCCATCATCAAATGAAAATGATTTTAAAGAAGAGAAAAGAGCTGTCATCAGACCAACACATGAGATTTTTTCTTTTGCTGCAAAGAATCGAGTAAAAGTAATTTTTATTTCCTCTGGAGGAACAATCTATAAAAATAATTTACTAGATCATAAAGAAATCGAAGATCTCAATCCAATAAACTTTTATGGTAAGTCTAAAGTTGCTATTGAAAAAAATCTTAAAGATTTACATAACAGTTTTAATCTACGATATATCACTTTAAGACCTTCAAATGTATACGGTAATTTTTATAGCTTGAATTCTAATCAAGGCTTGATTCCTAATACTATTAATAACATTCTTAAAAAAGAGCCAATCACAATTTGGGGTGATGGTTCAGATAAAAGAGACTATTTATATGCTGAAGATTTGGCTAGTACAATCTGTCAAATGATTCTAAAAGAAGAAATATATGGTGAATTTAATGTGGCGTCATCATCTGTACATAGCGTTCTTGAAGTCATAAGATTAATCGAATCAAAAATAAATATTCCTGCTAATATAATATTTCAAAAAAGAAGAGATGTTGATGCATCTTGTAATTCTTTAGATACCTCGAAAATACAAAGAGTTATAGACTTTAAACCTCATAATTTAGACTACGGTCTTGATAAGATTATAAAAAAATTCTTATAAAGCATGAATAACAACCTTGCAATTTTCATACCTACCTACAACAGACCTTCAATTCTTAAGTCTAATCTAGTAAATATAATATCTCAGGCTAAAGAATTTAATATCCCTATTTACATTTCTGACGACAGCAATAACGACGAAACAAAAAAAATTATTGAAGGGTACATGAAAAATTATAATTTGTTGAATTACTCACAAAATATACCAAGCCTAGGTCATGATAGAAATATTGTTTCTTGTTTGTCTAATAAGGAATATGAATACATTTGGCTTATGGGTGATTCCATGTCAATTTCAGATAATGCGATTAAAATAATCTTAGATATAATAGAAATTGAATCGCCAAATATTATAAGCTGTGGAGCAGAAAATAGGAGCATAGATATAGACTCTAGCCATATATATGATAAGGACTTCATACTTGAAAAATTTGGTTGGCACAATACCTTAACTGGAACGACAATATATAGTAAAAATGCTTTAAGCTTTGTTCAAAATTTAGATCTTCTTGAATGTAAAAACTTCCCACAAATATCAATTATTTTTAAAGCCTTAAATAAAAAATGTTCTTTTTATTGGGAGAAAAAACCCTTAATTTATGCTCATAAAGATAAAGAAAGTTATTGGCAAAATAACATATTCGAAACATTTATTGACGATTTCTCAAGGGTCGTCTTTTATTTACCACCAGAATACTCAAACCATCTTAAGTCTAAGGTTATTCCCATCCATTCTAAAAGAGCTAAAATTTTTGATTTAAAATCTTTATTAGTTTTGAGAACTGAAGGTATTTTTGATTTTAACAAGTTTAAAAAATACTATAAAACATTTAGAAATAATAGTAGAACAAATCTGCTCATAATATTAATAATCTCCATCATCCCTAAATCAATTTTGATTCCAATTCGTGCATTCAATAAGAGTAGTTATAAGAAATGAGCTATAAACAAGATCAAAACATCTCCTGGGTTATATATTTTATACTTATGGTGTTTACTTCATATTATTTTGTATTAATAGCAACAAATATCTCTAATGATTTTTCAGAATACACGGCGCTCTCAGATAGATTAAGAGGCGAACCATTAAGTTATTCATTTGAGCGCGAACTTACAGAACCCTTTTACTTAATAATATTTTGGATTTTAAGTAATACTTTTTCATCAACAGCTGTTGTCATAATTGCTGGAGGAATACCATTAATATTTAAGTCGTTAATAATAAAAAGATATTCCTATTATCCATTTATTGGTCTTATATTTTATTTTGCAACTTTTTTAGCACTGCATGATGCCAATCAAATTAGATTGGCTGGAGCATGCATATTTATTTTATATGCCTTAATGTCTCGAGAAGATATGAGTAAAACTAAAGTAATTCTCTTATCTGTATGTGCTGCGGCATTTCATTATACAGGCATCCTTCTTCTTATTCTTTTATTTCAAAATAGAAAATACCTAGCACTAACTTTCATGACTTTCGCTTCATTTTTATTCGTCCCAATATTCGAATATATTGAAACTATTAACGAATCTTTCAAAATTTTTAATAGATATACAGCTGAAACAGCAAGCCTTGGGTTTACCTCCCCATACTTCCTTCTCCATTTAATTACTGCAATCAGCTCATTGCTAATTTGGAATTCATTAAATCATATTCAACAAAAAGGTGCTCTTTTTCTTGCTATGGGAGCTTTAGCTTATATATTATTTCAAAACCTTGATATTCTTGCTGTTAGAATAAGAGAATTAGGTTATTTAGGAATAATACCTTTGTTATTTTCTACTAAATTAAGATTAACAATTCCATGGATCTTTATAATCTCCTCTACATTATTAATTTTTTTACTATTTATTTATGAAGTTTGGACAGAATTATTAAGTTATATGATATGAAAGATTCACTTGTTGATATAGTTATAGTTAATTGGAATGCAGGAAGCTATCTACAAGATTGTATTAAATCAATTGTAGATAATAAAAATGAAAATATTGGAAATGTAGTAATTGTTGATAATGGTTCTACTGATAAGTCTTTGTCATTGTTACCAAATGACAAGACATATATAAATATAATTAGAGAAAAAATAAATCATGGTTTTGGAAAAGCTTGCAATATTGGTGCATCATACACTGATTCAAAATATATTTTATTTTTAAATCCAGATACTAAAATAAATGAATTTAGCATTAATGAATCTATTAATTTCATGGAGAAACAAAGCTCATCAGATGTAGGTATTTGCGGTATACAGTTAAAAGATAAATACGGTATCTCAGCATCATGTTCTAGATTCCCATCAGTGCTTAATATTCTTAGTTCTTCGATAGGACTATCTAAACTATTCTTCAAACTTGGAGCACCCATGAAAGATTTCTCTCATGAATCAAGTATGGAGGTCGATCAGGTAATGGGTGCTTTCTTTTTTATAAGAAGAGACTTGTTTAATCAATGTAATGGATTTGATGAACAGTTTTTTGTTTATTTCGAAGAGGTTGATCTTTCAAAAAGAATCAAAGATCTTGGTTTTAAATCATTTTTTTTAGCTGATTGTAATGCTTTTCATGCTGGGGGAGGTGTATCTCAACAAGTTAAAGCAAAAAGATTATTTTATTCAATTAGGAGCAGAATTTTATATTCACGTAAACACTTCAATTTTTTAAGTTATATGTTTGTTTATTTTATAAGTTTATTATTGGAACCATTGCCTCGAATAGCATTTTCAATAGCTAAATTTGAATTTAAGGCAATATTAGAGACTATTAGTGCATATAGATTGCTTTTTTTATGGACCTTTATAAGAGAAAGGCCATAGAAACTATCTATTAATTTTAATTTTTGTAGGCCGGTGTTAAAATATAGTCCAAAATTTAGGGTATACAATGAAAGCAGTCATTCTTGCTGGCGGGTTAGGAACAAGATTAAGCGAAGAAACATCACATAAACCAAAACCTATGGTTGAAATTGGCGGAATGCCAATTTTATGGCACATCATGAAGAGTTATTCTCATGCTGGAATTAATGAATTTATTATCTGTCTTGGTTATAAAGGCTATGTAATTAAAGAATTCTTTGCTAATTATTTTTTACATATGTCTGACGTTACCTTTGATTTAAAAAATAATTCTATGGAAGTGCATTCTGCTAATGCAGAATCATGGAAAGTAACTTTAGTCGATACTGGAAGAGATACTATGACTGGTGGAAGGCTGAAGAGGGTTAAATCGTATATTGGAGATGAAAACTTTTGCTTTACATATGGTGATGGAGTTTCTGATTTAAATATAAACTCATTAATAAATTTTCATGAAAACAATAATAAACTAGCAACAATAACTGCTGTTCAACCACCAGGACGATTTGGCTCATTAGATATTAATAATGACTTAGTTGAAAGTTTTCTTGAAAAGCCTGAAGGGGACGGTGGTTGGATAAATGCTGGATTTTTTGTTTTATCACCAAAAGTAATTGATTTTATTGATGGTGATCAGACGGTTTGGGAAGATGAACCATTGACTAAACTGGCTAATAAAAAAGAACTATGCGCATATTGCCATACAGGTTTTTGGAGGCCGATGGATACTTTGAGAGATAAAACTACATTGAATGATCTTTGGTCAAAGGGTCATGCTCCATGGAAAAGATGGTAATTGATAATTTTAATTCTGTATTCAAAGATACCAATACATTCATATCAGGCCACACAGGGTTTAAAGGCAGCTGGTTAGCTTTTTGGTTAAATAATCTTCATTCAAATGTTTCAGGGTTATCGCTAGAACCTGAAAAAGATTCTCATTGGAATGATCTTGATATATCGATTCTGAATAATAATATTGGTGACATTAGAAATTATAATTTTGTTGAAGAATGTTTGTTAAAAGCAAATCCTGAAATAGTTTTTCACCTTGCTGCTCAGCCATTAGTCAGAGAATCATATGAAACTCCCATAGAGACTTGGGAAACAAATGTTATTGGTACAGCAAATTTATTGCAAGCATGCAGAAAATTAGACAACCTTAAAGCTATTATCGTTATTACCTCCGATAAGTGCTATAAAAATATTGAAATCAATAAAGGCTACAAAGAAAGTGACCCTTTGGGCGGGCATGATCCCTATAGTTCTTCAAAAGCTGCAGTAGAGTTTCTTGTTTCTAGTTTTAGAAAATCATTTTTCTTAGATGCTGACTCACCTAGATTAGTAACAGCAAGAGCAGGTAATGTTATTGGAGGAGGTGATTGGTCAAAAAATAGATTAATTCCTGATGTAGTTCGAAGCTCTATATCTGGAAATCCTTTATCGATAAGATATCCAAATTCAACTAGACCCTGGCAGCACGTTCTTGATTGCAACTATGGATATCTTCAGCTAGCCATGAAGCTATTATCAGAATCCAGTGTTAAAGAAAATGCATTTAATTTTGGGCCTTCTCAAAATAGTAATGCTACTGTTGAAGACATTCTGATAAAAATTAAATCATTTTGGACTTCTATTAAATGGGAACTAGATGATAAAACTAATCCACATGAAGCTGGATTTCTATACTTGGATAGTTCTTTATCAAATAATGTTTTAAATTGGAAGCCTGTTTTAAATCTTGAAAATACACTAAAGATGACAATTGATTGGTATAAAAACCACCATGAAGACATAATATGCAGCAAAGATCAATTATCATTATATACAAAGCTATTAAAAGACTCCGCTAAAAATTAAGATGAAAATAAAATCATTACCTATTAATGGGGCTTTTGAAATTGAATTAGTTGATTTTAATGACTCTAGGGGTACCTTTAAAAGATTATTTTGCTCAAAAGAACTTAATGATCTGATATCTTCAAAGCAAATAGTTCAAATTAATTCTTCTGAAACTTTTCAGGAAGGCTCAATTAGGGGTATGCATTTTCAAACTAAACCAAAAGCAGAAACAAAATTAATACATTGTATAAACGGTGAGGTTTATGATGTCATGATTGATTTAAGAAAATCATCAAAGACCTTTCTTCAATGGCATTCAGTCAAGCTTTCAAGTCAGCATAATAATATGGTTATAATTCCAGAAGGCTGCGCACATGGTTTTCAAGTTCTCTCAAAAAACTCAAAACTAATTTACTTTCATACAGAATTTTATTCACCAGAATATGAGTCTGGAATTAGATATGATGATCCATTAATTGGTATCGATTGGCCACTTGAAATTAATTTTGTGTCAGAGAGAGATAAAAAACATCAGCTATTAACAGAAAACTTTGAGGGAATATAATAATGAAATGTAGACACTGTAACTCTAAACTAGAAAATGAGTTTATCGATCTAGGCGATGCACCTCCTTCAAATAACTATGTTTCTCAAGATAAGTTAAAACTTCAAGAGAGATCTTATCCATTAAGAGTCATGGTTTGTAGTAATTGCTGGCTAGTTCAAACTGAGGATTTTAGTGATGCTGATGAGCTATTTACTGATGAATATGCATATTTTTCTTCTACATCAATAAGTTTCCTTGAACATGCTAAAAATTATGTAAGTGAAATTACTAAATTTTTAAAGCTTAATCAGAATTCTCTTGTTGTAGAATTAGCATCAAATGATGGTTATTTATTGAAAAATTTTGTTGAATTAGGTATTCCATGTCTTGGAATAGAGCCAACAAAAAGCACTGCAAATGTTTCTAGACAAAAAGGTATTGAAACTATTGAAGAATTTTTTGGAAGAGATTTTGCAAAAAAACTCAGTCAAGACAAAAAAGCTGATTTAATTATTGGAAATAATGTTTATGCGCATGTTCCTGATATAAATGATTTTACTGCAGGTATTAAAGAGCTTCTATCTCCAAACGGAACTGTAACGCTTGAATTCCCACATTTAGTTGAATTAGTTCAAAACAATCAATTCGATACAATTTATCATGAGCATTATTCTTATCTATCCTTATTTTCAGTCTCACAAATATTTAATAAGGCTGGATTAAAAATCTATAAAGTAGATAAACTTCAAACTCATGGGGGAAGTCTAAGAATCTATGGATGCCACAAAGAAAATAATATGTTGATAGATGAATCTTATAATGACCTTATCAATAAGGAAATAAAATTGGGTATCAATGATATTAATTTTTATAAGAACTTTAATAAAATAGCTGAAAAAATTAAAGATGAGTTTTATAAATTTCTCATAGATTGCAAAGAAAAAGATTTATTTGTGTGTGCATACGGGGCAGCCGCAAAAGGCAATACATTATTGAATTATTGCGGGATTAAAGACAATTTAATAAAATTTGTTTGTGATGCAGCAGAGGCCAAACAAAATAAATTTTTGCCAGGATCAAAAATACCTATTGTCCACCCTGATGTTTTAAAAAATCAAAAAAAAATTGACTTTGTTATCATATTCCCCTGGAATATAGCGGATGAGGTTACAGCCAAATTAGATTATCTAAAAGCAAATGGCACAAAATTTGTAATAGCCATACCAAAGCTTACTATCATATAGATGAATTTATTAATTACTGGAGCTTCGGGTTTTATAGGAAGACATCTAATTAATCTACTTGATAGAGATGATAAATACAAAATTCATGCAATTTATAATCAAAAAAAACCTATTAAAGGATTAAAAAATACTATTTGGTATAAGCTAAATCTTTTTAATTGCGATGAAGTAGAGTTATTAATAAAAGAAATACAACCAACGCATATTGTTCATCTAGCTTGGTATACAGAACATGGAAAATTTTGGAATTCAGAAAAAAATGAAGACTGGAAGAATGCTTCAATTAAATTATTTCAGATATTTAAGAAGTATGGCGGAAAGCGTTTTATTTCTTCAGGAACTAAAGCAGAATATTTTGATGGCGAATTTTTAGATGATTATCAAGACTCTACCTTCGAATGTTATGAATTAGATAAACCAAATCCTGATAGTATTTATGGAGAATACAAGAATTTACTTAATATGCAATTAAATGAGATTGATAAAAAGGGAAATAGAAGCTTGGTTTGGGCCAGAATTTTTGACACTTATGGTCCTTATGAAAACGAAAAAAAATTTTGTTCATACGTAATAAAGAACTGCATTAATCAAAAAAAGATAACTTGCAATAATCCACACTTGGGCATGGACTTTCTTCATGTTCAAGATATTGCTGAAGCATTTAAATTTATTATAGACAGAGATTTCCTTGGAACAATAAACATCTCGTCTGGTAGTTCATGCACACTAGAATATATTTCAAAATATATTACAAAGAAATTTAATAGTGAAGAGTTGCTTGAGCTCAATAACTCAAGCAATGATAGAAGAAATTTTTTTGGTAATAATACTATTTTAAAGAATCTTGGATGGCGTAATAAATATTCAATTAAGGATGGCCTTGATGACTTAATTAAATTTTATGTAAAAAAATATGAATAAATTAAAAATAGGGTATTGGCCTAATTCATTAACATTTGATGCTCCAGGAGATAGAAGGCGCTTTATTTTTTACGCAGAAAATAAAAAAATAGATTTTGAATTATTTAAACTTGGTAAGAAATATGATTTAGTTTACTTGTCTCAAGCAGCTGATATTTCCCTTATAAAAGAGTTCAAGAAGACTGGTGCTAAAATTTTTTATGACAATATTGATTCATATTCTTCAGACTCACAGTCTATTAGATCAAAATTAAGAGGAGTGGCTAAATTTCTTAACCGGTCAAGTAAATACCTAATTTTCAATAATACAAAATTCTTAAATGAACATTTTTTACCTTCAGTAGATGCGGTTGTATGCGCATCTGAAGAACAATCAGAAATTGCAAGAAATTTTTCTTCAAATGTTTTCTGTATACCTGATCATACTCACAATGAAAAAGTTTCTATTAAGGAAGATTATTTCTCAACTGATACTATAAATATTGGCTGGGAGGGTTTGGGCTCAAACGTATACCAGTTAAAGGCTTTAAAAAATGTATTCAAAGAATATTCTAAAACACATAAATTTAATCTTCATGTTATAAGTGATAAAACCTCATATAAATTTATGAACAAATATATTAGTATAAATAATGAAAAGAACATAAAGGACTTATGCGATAACATCATTTTTCATGAATGGAATAATGAGACATATTCATCTAATCTTGCTTCTTGTGACATAGCAATAATCCCAATAAATCTAGAAAGTAAGATGGCATCAGGCAAACCTGAAAATAAACTAATACATTTATGGAAAATGGGCATGCCCGTAATTACTTCAAACACAAATAGTTACAAACGAGTGATGGATAAGTGTGGTGTGCACTTAGTATGTAACTCAGAAAATGACTGGATCAATAACTTAAGATTATTATCTGATAATTATGAACTGAGACGGAAAATAGGAAAAAAAGTTTATAATTATGCTAATAATTATTATGGCGCAACCGCTGTTATTGAGAGATGGGACTCAATGTTTAATCAAATTTTTAAATGATAGATTATAGAAAATACAATCATATTGATGACTATGATGCTTATAAACGTTTTTGTGAAAAAAATTTTGGCAAAAAGTGTTATCAATCTAAAATCGACCATATAGAATGGCTTGAATCTAATAAATACCATTTTATTAATTTAGCTGTTTCAGACAGTGAGATTATTGGCTGCTTTCATGGCTTTAAAGCACCTGTAAAAATTAATAATGAAACTCAATTCTTTTATTCTCTGCATGACTTAATGGTTGATAAGGAATACGGTACACAAATCGGCCTTAAGCTTATGCAGGCTGTTATATTTCAGGATAAGCCGGTGATTCTCTCAGGAGCAATAGGAAGAATTTCTAGAGCATACAAAAGACTTGGATCTACTCAATTTCAGTCTCATTGGTATAGAAAGTTTATAGTTCCATATAATCCATTAAGGTTTTTCTTTCTTGATAAGAATTTCATTAAACTGAGCCAAAACAAAATGAAATTTAATTTTATTAATAATAAAGAGGAAGATTCAAGAATCATTATAGAATCTATAATAAACGCTTATGAATATGATGATGATTTTTCAAGAGAATTTTTTGAATGGAGATATTTTCAGACCAATTCTCCGTTAACTTTTTTCACATATGACAGTAGTTTTAAAAATATCATAAAATTTTCTATTGGTTTGAGAGGATTTATACCGTTTTTAAGAATAATATCTGTTAGCAAAGATAATGATAAAATTTTTTTACATCTTTTGAAGTCTATTGAAGATTTCGCTTCAAGAATTGGGATTCCTGTTATCTTGTATTCAATTACCGAAAATATTTTACCCCCTAAAGAACTTAAATTTAATGAATATAAAGATATACCTAATTCATTTGTATTTTCAAAAAAAAGAAATCTTTTAAATAATTTCTCTATAACCATAAATGGTTTTTCGACTGACTTAGGTTTTGACAGCATGTTTTTATAAAGGAATTAATGAAAAGAACTAATAAAGGCATCGTGACATTGTCATTTGACTGTGAAGCAAAATGGGGTATGGCAGATTTAAGCCTTAATTGGACTAAAGAACTAACCGATAAAAATTTAGTTGAGGTATATGAATACATTTTAGAAATTCTTAAAAAATATAATATACCTTCTACTTTTGCTTTTGTAGGAGCCATGACAGAGACAAAAGATAGTTTTTTAGCTCAAACCAAACCCTTAATGAATGGTCCTAATCATAAAACATGGCTTAAACCAATATATAGTCAATTAACAGAAAGCGATGAAGGATGGTTTTTCCCAAATCTTATTAATCTTTGCAAAAAACATCATATGCATGAAATTGCTTCACATGGATACACGCATATTCCATTTAGCAGTCTTACAGATGAAGAAGTTGTTGAAGAGATGAAGCTAATAAAAGATTGGTCATTGAGAAATGAACTTAACTGTAAGACATTAATATTTCCTAGAAATGATATTAATTTTTCTGAGATACTGAATAGATACGATATTCAATTGTACAGAAATCTACCAAAACTTATTGACATTAAATACTTACCAAAATATGTAAATACTTTTTTGGAAGAATTAAATGTTTTTAAAAAAAGTGAAGAATTAAATATTGATAAATTATGTATCCCAGGTGGTGTTTTTATAAACTGGAAGTATGGACCAAGGAAGATCATACCAAAAGCCATTTCTAATATAAGATATAAAAATATCATAAACGATGCCATAAAAAGAAATAGAGTAGCTCATTTTTGGACACATCCACATAACTTTATAACCGCCCCAGATTCAAAAAAAATATTTGAAAGGCTGTGCCAAGAAATTCAGAACAAAGTTGAATCTAATGAATTAGAAATTTGCAGGCAAGTTGATTTCATCTAAAGTTATCTATCAGTTTACTTGTAAACAAATAAATGCTGTTCAATACCAATCTCATTAAATGAATAAACGTTATTTTTCTATATCTATTATTGAGGTCCAAGAAAAAAAATTCTCCTCCTGATCTAACATTACTTTCACCCAAATCATAAATAGGTATTTTTAACTTCCATGAGCAATAATTTAAAGCAAGTTGATCTCTTTTCGCTTCTTTTGAATATTCTTTCCAACAATTATGAAGTAATTCTCTAGAGTTTTCGTTATTCTTGCATATTATTATATTGTTTTCGAATAGACCTCTATCTTCAGGATATAGTTCCTTTGAATATCTTTTCATTTGTTTTCTTATTCTCCAAAACCAATCTAGAGAGTCCTCAATGCATTTTTTGCCTTCATCATAAATAGACTCTCTTTCAAAATGTCTAAATAGAAATATATCTTCATCTTTTACATAGATTTTATCTACGAGATCTGAAATATGATTAATGATTTCTATATTGCCGTCTATATAAATGCTTATGTCATGCGAAGGAAGAAATTCACTTGGATGAAATTTGACGTACCTATTTTTATCTTTATTTGAAAAGTTATCTAGGCCATTTATGGGTTGCATAATCCAACCATAAGGAACATTTTGAGAAGAATCAGTAAAAAAAATATATTTTATTTTTTTTTCTAAATTTTTATGATGTATTAATTTCTCATATTTCCCAGTCACGCAAGAGTAAACAACTATTTTCTTATTTGTTATATTTAGCATGTAATAAAGATTTATATGATGGTATTTCCACTGTTAAATTATTATAATTACATTTTTTTTAAAAGGAATTATTTCATGCAAGACAAACTCATTGAATTAATAGCTGAGGCTTTAGAAATTGATAAAACTGAAGCTGAGAATGATCTTATACTTGATCCTGAAGATAATTGGGACTCTATTGCATTACTATCTGTAATTGCATCTATTGATGAGGAGTTCAATATACAATTAGATGGCGATAAGCTTGCTGAATGTAAATCAATCCTAGAAATATTAAAACTCTTAGAAGAAAATTCTTGAGTGTAACCTTTTTAGACTTATCAAAAGATAGTTCGTTTTTTGTATTATTAGGCTCAAGAAAACATTTATCGACTTTTTACAACATAAAAAATTTTTTTAATTTTTTTGAGCTAGTTTTCTCCCCATTTATTAGCAAAAGACTATGTCAGAACCGTTATTTTCAAACCAGATCACTTATTCTAAAAGAATTAAAAAATATGAACATTAATCCTTCAGATATCAAGATCTCAATGTCTCATAATAAAGATGATTTTGTTGCACTTATATCAAAAAAAGATACAAATATGGCAATTGATTTTGAGCAAACTAACAGAAAGATTTCTTATGCATTGGATGTTAAAATCTCTCAATTACAAAAACCCGATTCCTTATCATCACTAGGATTTATAAATATGATAGAAACATTGGTTAAAATCACAAATAAAAAATGGTTTTACTTAATAGAAAATGTTGAAATAAAAAAAATGCTTAATTTCAAGGATGTTTATAAGGTAAATTTTGAAAATGAAACTATATATTCCAGATTCTATAGCTATAATGGCAATCAAATCTGTATAAGTTCATATAAGTCTGAGGTTTTGTAATGATAGTTTTAACTGGCGCATCTGGAGGAATCGGTACTGAAATTATAGGGGATTTATCTAAATTAGATGATGTTTTAGCAATTTATAACACAACTAAACCAAAGAACATTAATCTTCCAAATGTTTCTTTTCGAAAAGTTGATATTTCTGATCCTGTAGAGATAAAAAGTTTTGTTGATAAAGAAGGCTTATATTTGAAAAATATATCATTAATAAATATGGCTGCTGTCTCTATTGATGGCTTATTAGCTAATTATGATTTAGAAAATTGGGAGAAAGTTATGAAAATTAATCTAATTTCAAATTTTCTTTTATCTAAATATTTATTACCAAAAATGATTAAGGATAAATGGGGAAGAATCATACATGTCTCTTCTACCAACTCTGCGATAGGTGCAGGAGCATATTCGTCTTCAAAATCGGGATTAGATGGCTTATCCAAGGCATTATCAAAGGAGTATGGAAGATATAACATTACATCAAATATCATCAAATTAGGCGTATTTAATAGTGGTATGTTTCATCAACTATCAAAAAAGAATCAAAAAATATTTCTTGAAAAAATTCCATCAAAAAATATAGGAAAAACATCTAATATAACTAATGCAATTTCTTTCCTAATTAGTTCTGAGTTTGTAAATGGAGCATCAATAACCATTGACGGAGGAGCATCGTAAGTTTATGCAATCTAAAAATCATAGTGTTAAAATTTTAAAAAATATGACCCTTGATATTACTTTAGGAAGTGGTGTATTTGAACCAACTGGAACCTCCACTGAGATTGCAAAGGCAGTATGCAACCATATTATATCTCCAGGTAAAACACTTGATCTTGGATGTGGCTCAGGAGTTGTGGGGTTGGCTTTAGCAAAAGCTAAGAAAATTAAAGGAAAGTTATATGCATCTGATCTTAGCAAAGATGCTGTAAAGTTTTTAAAAATTAATGCTGATAGATATGATATAGATGTTGATGCTAGGCCAGGAAGTATTTTTGATCCATGGAAGGATGAAAAATTTGATTATATTATCGATGACATATCAGGAGTTGCTAAAAGAATAGCTGAGATATCTCCTTGGTTTAAAGAAACGGCATGTGATGCAGGTGAAGATGGTGCTGCACTTGTAATAGATGCTATTGAAAAATCTCCTAATTACTTGAATCCTAATGGAAAATTTTTTTTCCCAATCTTATCGTTATCAAATTCAGATATTATATTAATTAAAGCTAATGAGACATATAAAAATGTTGATAAATTATCATCTCACAAGTGGAGAATACCTGAAGACATGATGAGTCATCATGAAGAACTATTTGAATTAAAAAGAGAGAAAAAAATATATTTTGAAGAAAAATACGGTTGGCTATTATGGTCAACTGATGTATTTGTTGCATACAACCCAAGGTAAATGATGTTCATGAAATCTTTTATAGATAAAATCGAATTTTTTGTACCATCTAACAAGCTATCTAATAAGATGCTTGCAGAGGTAAATCCTTCATGGGATGTTGAAAAAATTTATGAAAAGACTGGAATCAAAAATAGATTTATTGCCAATTCAAATGAAACTGCTACAGATTTAGCAGTAGAAGCTGGAAAAATTTTTTTACAAAAGTATCCTGAAAAAAAACAAGAAATTGATTATTTGATTTTTTGTACTCAGTCCCCAGATTATTTTTTGCCTACATCTGCATGCCTCATTCAAGATCGCTTGGAATTAAGAACTGAGATAGGGGCTATTGACGTAAATCAAGGGTGTTCTGGTTTCGTATATGCTCTTTCATTAGCTAAAGGCATGATAGAAAGTAATCAAGTCAGAAATGTATTAATAATTACTGCAGAAACTTATTCTAAATACATCAATGACAAGGATAAAAGTGTCAGAACTCTTTTTGGTGATGCAGCATGCTGCACTTTTGTTAATTCTAGGGACATTAAAGAAGATTATATTTCAAATATTATTCATGGAACTGATGGAAAAGGGGGAGAGCATCTTATAGTGCCCCATGGTGGACATAAGAATCCAATTGATGATACTTCATATTTAGAGCTTGAAGACGATAGAAAAAATGTAAGATCGCCAGCTAATTTATATATGAATGGTAGTGCAATAATGACATTTACATTAGTAAAAATACCAAAAGTATTTAATCAAATCCTTCAAGCTAACAATATGACCATTGATGATGTTGACGTAGTTATTTTTCATCAGGCTAACAAATTTATACTTGATGGAATCCAGAGAAAGCTAAAAATACCTGAATGTAAAATGCACAGATCTTATGAAAACTATGGAAATACTGTCTCATCAACAATTCCAATTGGAATTAAGATCGAACAAGATCTTAAAAAAGATAATGAAAAGAAAACTGCTCTTATTCTTGGATTTGGTGTCG
Organism: Flavobacteriaceae bacterium; assembly: GCA_016780245.1. Classification (GTDB taxonomy): domain Bacteria; phylum Bacteroidota; class Bacteroidia; order Flavobacteriales; family Flavobacteriaceae; genus Marisimplicoccus. The sequence goes on from JADHME010000003.1 coordinate 42,060, forward strand.
GTCTTTCATGGGCAGGGACAATAATTAAATTTTAAAAAAATATAACTTGAAAAAATTAAATTACAAAATATCAGTATCGGGCTTAGGCTATGTTGGATTGCCTGTTTTGATAGCTTTCTCAAAAATAGATAAAGTAATTGGTTTTGATATCAATACCCAAAGAATAAGTGATTTATCTAGTGGTAAAGATAAAAATAATGAAGTTAAAGCAGAGGATTTAATTAATCCGAATATTTTATTTTCTAATAATATAGAAGATATAAAAAAGGCGAACTTTCATATAGTTGCTGTGCCAACACCAGTTAGTGTTAATAATGATCCTGATTTAAGGCCCCTTATTTCAGCATCTGAAAAGATAGCTTCAGTCTTAAAAAAAGGAGATATTGTTGTTTATGAATCAACAGTATATCCTGGCGTCACTGAAGAAATATGTATTCCAATTCTAGAAGAGAAATCTTCTTTGCAATTAGGAGTTGATTTCAAAGTTGGCTATAGCCCAGAAAGAATAAATCCTGGAGATCATGAGCATACTATTTCTAATATTGTTAAAGTTGTTTCAGGATCTGACGATGATTGTTTAGAAGCGGTTGCAGATATTTATAGCAAAATTGTTAAAACTGGGATATTTAGGGCCGCTTCTATTAAAACAGCAGAAGCAGCCAAAGTTATTGAGAATACTCAAAGGGACATTAACATAGCATTGATCAATGAGCTTTCCCTAATTTTTAAAAAACTAGATATTGATACTTCAGAAGTTCTTGAGGCTGCAAATACTAAATGGAATTTTCTAGATTTTAAGCCTGGTCTTGTCGGTGGTCATTGTATAGGTGTAGACCCATATTACCTTACATATAAATCTAGGCTTCATGGTTACGAGCCTCAGGTTATTCTTGCTGGCAGAAAAATCAATGATCATATGGCTCATTATATTTCTAATCAAATCATTGAAGAGATAAATGGACTACCAATAAAAGAACCCTCAGCAACAATTTTGGGGGTAACTTTTAAAGAAGATTGCCCAGACATGAGAAACTCCAAGGTACTGGATATTATAGATAATTTAAAAGCAGCAAAGATTAATATTCAAATTAGCGATCCGATTGTATCACTTGAAGAAGTTGTAGAATCTACTGGAATAGAATTGACCAAAATAGAAAATTTAAAACCTTCAAATATATTAGTTTTAGCAGTTGCTCATAATCAATTTAAGGAATTAGATAGATATGCTATTAAAAAATTACTTAAAGACGGTGGGTCTATCTATGACTTAAAAAATGTTTTCAAAAAAGATTATTTCATTAAAGAAGAAATAAAACATTGGAAGCTATAAATTTGTCAGGAACATGAAGAAAGTTTTAAGAATTCTGAATAGATTTAATATTGGAGGCCCAACACATAATGCAACATATTTGACAAAGTATTTGCATCCCGAATTCCAAACTAAGCTCATTGCAGGAAAAAAACTTGATTCTGAGGAAAGTTCTGAATATATGCTAAAGGATTATGAAATTAATTTTGAAATTATTGAGGATATGAGTAGATCGATTAATCTAATCAAGGATTTAAAATCTTTTTTTAAAATTAAAAAAATTATTAAAGAATTTAAACCAGATATTGTACATACTCACGCTTCAAAATCTGGCGCACTTGGGAGGTTAGCTGCAATAACTTCAGGAGTGCCAATAATTGTTCATACTTTTCACGGTCACGTATTTCATTCGTATTTTGGTAGACTTAAAACAAAGTTTTATATTTTTCTTGAAAGGTATTTAGCTAAAAAATCATCAGCAATAATTGCTATCAGTAATCTTCAAAGAAAAGAGCTTGTAAATGAATTTAAGATTTGTTCAAAGAATAAAATACATACAATTCCTTTAGGTTTTGATTTAGAAAAATTTCAAAAACAAGATTTTTTGAAAAGAAATGAATTTAGAGATGAGTTCAATCTAAATAAGAATGATATTGCTATAGGGATAATTGGTCGATTGACACCAATAAAAAATCATTCGTTTTTCTTAAGGTCAATAAAAATTTTATTAGAAGATAGCTCAAGAAAATTTAAAGTATTTATAGTTGGAGATGGTGAGGATAGATTAGCTTTAGAGAGTTTATGCACTCAATTAGATTTAAGATTTAATGCTGAGGGTGTAGAGGACCCCATTATCTATTTTACATCTTGGAGAAAAGACATTGATAGAGTTTATGCTGGAATTGATATAGTGGCATTGACTTCAAAAAATGAAGGTACTCCTGTAACATTGATTGAGGCACAAGCATCAAATAAACCAATAGTATCAACAGATGTTGGAGGTGTATTGGATGTTGTTAAAAATAATATCACAGCATTTGTTTCGGATAAGTATGACTATAATGTATTCTCCAATAATTTAAGAAAGCTCGTAGAGAATGATTCTTTAAGAGTAAAAATGGGTAGTGCGGGCTACAGTCATGTATCAGAGCTATTTAGTTATCATAGACTTGTAAAAGACGTTAGAAAATTATACAAAAATCTTTTGAATGAAAAAAATATCTAAAAATCCAATCACTAATAAGGATTACTTTATTCCAGATGTACTCGATGATGGTGCTTCTCTTAAAGAGTTTACAGAAGAACACCCTGATAAACCTATTATTATAGTTCAAGGTCTTGGTTTCGTTGGGTCTGTAATGTCTTTGGTATGTGCTAATGCCATTAATGGAGATTATGCAGTAATAGGAGTTGATCTTCCAACGGAAGAATCATATTGGAAAATAGCTTCTATAAATGATGGTTTTTTTCCTGTTGTATCATCTGATCCAAAAGTCAAAGCTTATTTTGAAGAAGCAAGAAAGAAAAGGAATTTTTATGCAACATATGATAATTATGCATATCAACTAGCCGATGTAATTATTGTTGATATTAATTTAGATGTTCAAAAAGAATCAACTCCATTTGGCAATTTGATAGATTATAAAGTCGATTTGTCCTCCTTTAAATCTGCAATTAGGGCCATAGGCAAGAATGCAAAAGAAAAGGTTTTAATTTTAGTAGAAACAACAGTCCCGCCTGGTGCTACAAAGCTTGCTGCTGAAATTATTGATAAAGAATATTCTAAAAGAGGAATATCTTCAGAGAATGTATCAATTGGCCATTCTTATGAGAGAGTCATGCCAGGACCAAACTATATTGATTCTATTCAAAATTTTTTCAGAGTATATGCAGGTGTTGATGATAAAAGTGCAAATGAAATAGAGAGTTTTCTTAGAACCATTATAAAAACTGATGAGTATCCATTAACGAGATTGGGCAATACTAACGCAACTGAAATTTCAAAAGTTCTAGAAAATTCATATCGTGCAATGAATATCTCATTTATAGTTGAGTGGTCAAGATTTGCTGAAGAGGCAGGAGTAAATCTTTATGAAGTTATTAATGCAATAAGAATGAGGACTACCCATAAAAACATAATGTTGCCAGGAATAGGAGTTGGTGGATACTGTTTAACAAAGGATCCTCTATTGGCTAGCTGGGCAAGACAAAATCTTATTAATGCAGATAATGATATGTTGGCTATGAGTGAAATGGCTGTTAGAACAAATGATAAAATGCCATTACATGCATTTGAATTTTTAGAATCATTCTATGGAAAAGAAAAGCTAAAGGGCAAGAAAATACTTTTATATGGGGTGTCATATTTAGCAGGGGTTGGCGATACAAGATATACTCCTGTTGCAAACTTTTATAAATTATTAATTGAACATGAGTCTATCATTTCATTGCATGACCCATATGTTAGTTTTTGGGAAGAATTTAATCTTAATATAAGTCAAGATATCAATAGTTTTGATGAAGAAACAAATATAGTAATTTTCACTACTGGACATACAGAATATAAAAATAATAAAAATTTGATAACTAATTTAAATAATCAAGAAGACTTATATATCTATGACACCATAGGAATTCTTAGTGAAGATGAGATTAGTTTTTTATCAAAAAAACATGTCGTTAAAGTTTTAGGCAGAGGTGATATCTAAAGGTTTAAAAAATGAAGAAAGTAATAATTTTAGGTGGAGCGGGTTTTATTGGATTAAATATTGCGAAATATTTAATTACAAAGAAAAACTATAAAATTACTATCGCTGATAATCTCTCACGAGGAAAAATGGATTCCTATTTAGAGGAAATTATTTCATATGAAAATGTTGATTTTATTGAAGGTGACTTCACAAAAAAATCTTCCTTTAAAAGTCTCAATACCGATTATGATTATTGTTACATGCTTGCATCAGTTGTGGGAGTCAATAATACACTTAAGATTCCTAGTGAGATAATAAGAATTAATACTTTGTTAATTCTTAATACTCTTGAATGGTTAAAAATAGGGGCAGCCAAAAATGTTGTTTTCACATCAACAAGTGAAAACTACGCAGGAACAATTGATAAATTTGGTTATACTATACCCACTCCTGAAGATATACCATTATCTATTATAGATATCTCTCATCCAAGATATACATATGCAGTAACAAAAATGCTTGGAGAATCAAGTTTTTTAAATTATTCAAAATCATATGGTTTTAATTGCACTATTGTTAGATATCACAATGTAATAGGACCAAGAATGGGATTTAAACATGTTATACCCCACCTTGCAGAAAGATTTTTAGTGAATAAAGAAAATCCTTTTTTAATGTATGGACACGATCAAACAAGAGCCTTTTGTCATATCACTGATGCGGTTGAAGGAACAGTTCTAGCTTTAGAATCTGATAAATCAAATGGTGAGATCTTTCATATAGGAACAGAAGAGGAAATAACTATTGAAGAGTTAATAAAAACTACTGGTAGTTTTTTTAATTATGACGGAACCTATAAAGAAGCTCAAACATTTCCAGGATCAACAAACAGAAGATGTCCTGACATATCAAAAGCAAGAAATTTGCTCGGCTATAACCCAAGATTTAAATGGCAAGAATCCTTAGAGGCCACTCTTGAATGGTATGAGGATTTCTTTCAAAAAGGTGAAACAGCGTTTGAAACCTCATTTGAAGATCCAACTAATGTATAGCATAACTAAAAGGATGTTAGATATATCAACTGCATTCATTACTCTTATTTTATTAACCCCCTTGTTTATACCAATTATTTTAATATTAAGGTTTACAGGCGAAGGAGAAGTATTTTATTTTCAGGAAAGAGTGGGCTTAGATAATAAGACTATTAAAATATTTAAGTTTGCTACCATGCTTAAAAATAGTGAAAAAATAGGAACAGGGATATATACAGCTAAAAATGATCCAAGAATTCTCCCTTTTGGTAATTTTTTAAGAAAAACTAAAATTAATGAGTTGCCGCAAATTATTAATATATTAAATGGTGACATAAGCTTAGTTGGGCCGAGGCCACTAATTAGAAAAACATTTGAGCTATACAAAGAAGAAGATCAAAAAATAATATACTCAATTAAGCCAGGATTAACTGGTATAGGGTCTATTGTTTTTAGAAATGAAGAGGAAATATTAAATAATGCTGAGATGGAATTAGAAGAGTTCTATAAAAACTATATTACTCCATACAAAGCTGAACTGGAATTATGGTATGTAAAAAATAAATCATTTTTACATGATTTAAAAATTATATTTCTTACAGCTTGGGTAATATTATTTAAAGATTCAAAACTACCATGGGCTATATTTAAAGGCTTGCCAAAAAGAGATCAAATTTAATGATAAATATTTCAAATATTTCTAATCAATTACCATATTTAAAGTTTAAAAAGCTTTATAAAGAGGCTCTTAGTTTGCAACAACCTAACATTGAGGCTGTTTGCATAAGTTCATTTGATGATAAAAACAAAGAATCAAACTCAAGATTTGTTAATCTTAAATATATTATTGATGATGAATGGATATTTTTCTCAAATTACTTAGGCCCTAAAGCTAAGGAATTTAATTATTGTCCAAATATATCTGCAGTATTTTTTTGGCATCAAACAAACACTCAAATTCGCATAAAAGCAAAAATACAAAAATCTCCAAGAGAATTTTCTGACAATCATTTCAAGCATAGAGATAAAGGTAAAAATATTCTTGCTATTTCATCTGAACAATCAAAAGAAATAGATTCATACAATGATTTTATAAATATTTATGAGCAAGCCTCAAAAAAAATATTAAATACACAAAAAAGACCTAATTACTGGGGCGGTTATTCTTTTAGGCCATATTATTTTGAATTTTGGCAAGGCCATAATTTAAGGATTAATAAAAGAGAAGCGTTTATTTTTGAAAAAGATGTTTGGAAAAATATCTTCCTTCAGCCATAAAGAAAAATATATTTACCTTGTATATCAATTAGTTTAAAATGCTCTTCAAATTATGAATAATAAAAAATCACAAAATTACTCGTTACACTTTTGTTAGATTCTCTTTTGTTAAAATTAAATCATATAACTCTCATCAAAAAACATCCTAGGTAAATCTAATAGCTACAAATACAAAAAATAGAACTCCTATCAATGATAAGATTCAGGCGGATCAAGTTATGCTTATTGATTCTAATGGAGAAAAGAAAGGTTTAGTAAGTATAAATGACGCTCTTGAAGCTGCAAAAAATCAGTCACTTGATCTTGTGCAAGTTTCTCGCTCAGATTCTGATCCAATTGTTTGTAAACTTCTTGACTACGGGAAGCATGTTTTTGAGAAAAAGAAGAATGCTTCATCATCAAAAGTTAAAATCAAAAAAAATACTACAAAAGAAATTAAATTTAGACCATCTACAGATGTAGGCGATTACAATATAAAATTAAAAAAAATTAAAAGCTTTATTCTTGATGGAGATAAGGCTAAAATAAGCGTCCGTTTTAGAGGTAGAGAGATACTAAACAGTGATATGGGTCTAAATCTTTTGCATAGATTGAAGGATAACTTACAAGATATCGCTCAGGTTGATCAAGAACCTTCACTTGAAGGCAGGCAATTATTGATGGTATTGTCACCACTAAAAAAGAAGTAGTAGAGTTAGCAATTTTAAAATTAATTATGGGATATAAAATTAAAACACATTCTGGGGCTGGAAAGCGATTTAAGAAGACTGGATCTTCTGTAAAAAGCAAAAGTGCAAACAGAAACCATATTCTTACAAAACAGTCTACTAAAAGAAAAAGACATAACAGAGGCTTAAATAAGTTAACTGGTACAGTGCTTAAAATGGCTTCAAAACTTATTAGATAATTATGCCAAGAACAACCAAATCAGTAACAGCTAAAGCAAGACATAAAAAAGTACTTTCTTCTACAAAAGGGCAATATGGTGCTCGAAGCAGGCTTTTTAAGACCGCTAAACAAGCAAATATTAAATCACTTCAGTATGCTTTTAGGGATAGAAAAAATAAAAAAAGAGCATTCAGATCTTTATGGATTTCACGAATTAATGCCGCATCAAGTAATTTAGGGGTTTCATACTCATCACTTATCCATGGTCTTGCAAAAAATAATATTGAACTCGATAGAAAAGTTCTTTCCGATATAGCCATAAATGATCCTGCTACTTTTGAGATGATTCATAAAAAAGCTACTAGCTAGTTTTTTCTTATCTTAAATGTCATCAGATATCGACATTAATTTACCAAAAATATCTCTCAATAGGGGTTCAATTCATCCCATAAATCAAATGAAAGATTCAATTTTGAGTCTCCTTAACTCATTTGGTTTCCAGATTATTGATGGTCCTGAGATTGAAACTGAAGAATATAATTTTGATATGTTAAATATAAAAGAGTCTCATCCCGCGCGTCAGATGCATGATACCTTTTATGTTAATGACAAAGAATATGTCCTCAGAACACATACATCACCCGTTCAGATAAGAACAATGTTAGAAAATAAACCACCAATGGCTTTTATATCCAGTGGAAAAGTTTACAGAAAAGATGATGATGCAACTCATCTACCAATGTTTCATCAAATAGAAGGCATATATGTTGATAAAGAAGTTAATTTTGCTCAACTTAAAGATTTAATATATAAAATAGTCCATTCTTTATTTGGCGAAAATATTAAATTAAGGTTTCGTCCCTCTTATTTTCCATTTACAGAGCCCTCTGCTGAAGTAGATATTATGTCTAAAGAAGGAGAATGGTTGGAGATTCTTGGTTGTGGGATAGTAAATCCGATAGTTTTAGAAAATTGTAATATTTGTTCTGATGACTATAAAGGGCTTGCTTTTGGATTGGGCGTAGAAAGAATTGCTATGCTTAAATATGGCGTAAGGGATATAAGAGAATTCTATAAGTCTAATTTAGATTTTTTAAGGCAATTTAAATGAAAATAGCCTACAAACATCTTTTAAGGTTTCTTAAAAACAAACCCTCGATTGAGGATATTTCTAAGAAATTATTTCAACTAGGTCATGAACACGAGATACAAAGTTCTATATTCGACATGGAATTTACCCCCAATAGAGGTGACTGTTTATCTTTATTGGGCTTGGCCAGGGATTTAAATGTATTTTACGAAACTGATCTTGAATTAAATATATCTAATTTAGAAATAAAAAAACTTAATTTGAACTTTACAAACAATGCTATAGATAAATGTCCTGCAATATCTTTTTTAAATATTCAAGTTGAAGATATTGCTGATAATTATGAAGATTATCTCGAAAGTTATTTCGTAGACCTTAAACTAAATAAAAATAATTTTTTTACAGATATATCAAACTACATTGCTTATGAAATGGGTCAACCCACTCACTGCTATGATTATAGCAAATTAGGCGAACCCAAAATTTCTTTAACTAATGAAATATCTGAAAATAAATTTAAAACCTTGCTTGATAAAAATATCGAATTGGATGGCACTGACATGGTTTTTTCTAACCATAATAAAGTAATTAATTTAGCCGGAATAATTGGAGGAATGGAAACCGCATGCACTAATAATACTAATGATGTTTTGGTTGAATGTGCTTATTTTGTGCCAGAATCAATAATTGGTAGAGCGGTTAAATACAATGTTCAGTCTGATGCATCTCATAAATTTGAAAGAGGTGTTGATCCAACAATTCAAGAAAAAGCTTTGAGACGTTTCATGCAGATTGTCGCTGATCATGCAAAAATAATAAAAGCTGAAATTTTTTCATACTCTTCAGGCAATTTTCAAAATAAAGAGTTAGAAATTAATTTTTCCAAGATTAATTCAATTTTGGGCACAAATGAAAATGACGATATGTATAAAGATACTCTTATGAAACTAGGTTTTAATTACGATAAATGCATTAGGGTTCCTTCATATAGAAATGACATATATAATCAAAATGATCTTGCTGAGGAATTTGCAAGAGTAATTGGTTACAACAAAATCAGATCTAAAAGTATCAGTCTTCCAAAAATTAAAAACAATAAATTAGATACAGTTGAAAGAAATATTAAATCATTTTTAATTGAGAAAGGTTTTTTTGAAGTTATTAATTTTCCTTTTTGTAATGACAGCAACAAAGATGCCATTAAAATTGATAATCCATTGGATAGTAATAGAGAGTACCTGAGAACGAATGTTATAGATTCTCTAGTTTCTAACATTATTTATAATGAAAAAAGACAAAAGGATTCTATAAAAATATTTGAAATATCTAACATATATTCATCAACTGATATTCTTGTTGATAAAAAACTTGCAATTGCCGTTTCAGGAAGATGTGGCCACAATTATAAAGATTTTAGTAATCAATTAGATAAAAAATATATTTCTAATTTGTTTGAAGAAGTAGGTGTCAATCTTGATGAGGAGATATTAAATATTTCAAAAGATAATTTAGATTCAAAATTAAAAACAAAGATATTTGCAGTTGAATTGAGTGTAAAGGATATCCAAGAGAATTTTTATCAGGAATTAAGTTCTTACAGAACAAAAGAGGACTATGCTCAATATGAACCAATTTCTGAATTTCCATCCAGTTCGAGAGATTTATCTTTTTCAATAGGAGATTCATCAAAAGTGCAGCTTGCAATTGAAACATTAGATAATGTTAAACCAAAGTTCTTAAAAGAATCATTTATGTTCGACTATTATAAAAATAACGAAACAGATATTACTAAAGTTGGATATAGATTTATATTTCAATCACATAAAAAAACATTAACTGATTCAGAAATCGATGAAAGTATAAATGACATAATTGAACCCATGCTTATCATAGATTCAGTTTCTCTTCCTGGATTAAAATAAATTTATTGTATAAATAATTTTTTAAAAAGCATATTTAGTTTACAATCTATCGTAACAATTATTTTAAATTTAAAATGAAACATACAATTTTCTATCTGTCATTTATCTTGTTTTTCATAACATTGTCATCTTCAGTTAAAGCCCAAGATTTTGATGAAGATTTTTTGAAAAGTCTTCCTGAGGAAGTTCAATCTGATCTCATGAAAAGGAAATCTGATAAAGAAGAGTTAGAAGAAGATAGATACAGGAGGCCATCCTCATATATAGAAAAAAAGAACTCTAGAAAAAAAATTGAGCAACTGCAAAAGGAACTAGATTTACTTCGAGGTGAATTACTAGAAACTGAATATGATAAATTAGATATTAGATTTGGCTCTGAAATATTCTCTCTTATGCAAACAACTTTGATGCCATTTAATGAACCTAATTTTGATGGCGAATATGTTTTAGATTATGGTGATGTTTTAGAAATCCAACTAGTTGGTCAAAAGACCGATTCTCATATATTACCAGTTAAAAGAGATGGATCAGTAAGCATACCTGGAGTTGGTAAAGTGTTTGTATCTGGACTCTCTCTAGATAATGCAGTTAATACAATATCAAAAAAAATAGAATCTTTTTACACAGCTGTTGAAGCTTATACAACCCTTGTGAGTGTGAGAGATATTCAGGTAATAATTGCCGGTAATGCATTCAGCCCTGGACCTTATACATTAAATGGAAACTCTACATTATTTCATGCACTTGCTATTTCAGGGGGCCCTTCAGAAGATGGTTCTTTTAGGCAAATAGATTTGGTCCGTGGAGGTAAGGTTATTGAAACAGCTGATTTTTATGAAACTTTTATAAATGGTGCATCAAGTTTTTCATCTAGATTGCGTTCGGGTGATCTTGTTTTTGTTAGACCCGTTTCAAATTTAGTATCAATTTCTGGTGCTGTAAAAAGACCAGGTACTTATGAATTAAGACCTGATGAAAACTTGTCAACAGTTATTTCATTTGCAAACGGCATCAACAATAAAGCTGACTTATCTCAAATAAGTTTAATTAGAATTTCTGATGGCATGGTTTCAAATATACCCGTAAAAAGTTTATCTGAGTTTAATAATATGCTTTCAGAAGATAACGATAAATTAGTTATAGGAAGTTACTCTTACAGGTCAGTAGAAATCGAAGGTGCAGTAAAAAATCCTGGTAAGTACTTAATTAATGAGGGAGCCGGAATTTATGATTTAGTTATAATTGCAGGCGGCTATACTAATACTGCTTATCCTTTCGGAGGAGTTTTAGAAAATAATCAAACAAAGAAAATAAATGAAAAAGCTGGTCAAAAATTGTATGAATCTTTTATTGATGAACTTTCAAATATATCTTCCAATGTTGTCCCTCAGCAGGGAGAGATGAGTTTTTTAGCAGAGCTTATTAACGAAATAAAAAATACCAAACCTTCTGGCAGGGTTAGTGCTGAGTTTGATCTTGAAAAATTGAAAAACGATCCTTCGTTGGATATTTTATTACAGGATGGAGATAAGATTATAATCCCTGAATTTCTTGATCATATATATATCTTTGGTGAGATTAATACCGAGGGTACTATTAGATACAAAGAGGGCGCTGATTTCAAATACTATATTGATAAAAAGGGCGGCTATAGCCCTTATGCAAATAAAAAGAATGTATATGTATTACATCCAAATGGTGAAACTACTCAAGTTACTGATAATAAAAATATTTTTATGAGGCAACGTAAAGATAATATGATACTTTATCCAGGATCAGTTATCTTTATTCCCCGCGAAACTGCTAAAGTTCCTTTTTCAGTTGCTGCACAGGCATATGCTTCAATTCTTGGAAATATAGGAGTATCACTTGCATCAGTATCAGTATTAAAAGATTAATCTAAAGGCATCTATTAGTATGAAAATAAAAAGAATGCTATTTTTATTAATTTGTACTTCTTTAATAATACCGAATATTTATTCCGACAGCTTTAAATACAATACATATAATAATCATGGCATGGTTGGATTAATAAATATGCCAACCGCTCGAATATATAGCGAAGGCTCACATGGCTTTACTTTTTATTACGGATCACCTGATCAAAAAATGAATATTACATCTTCACCTTTTGACTGGCTTGAAGCATCAATATTTTATTCAAACATAAAAGATAATCCAGTGGGTTGCAATTTTCAAGATTGCAGAAAGGATAAAGGATTTAATTTTAAAATAAGACTTAAAGAAGAGGGATTTTTTCCTGCCATCGCTGTAGGTTTAAATGATATAGGGGGAACCGGTCTTTATAGCTCTGAATACATTGTTGGAAGTTATGGTATTAATAAATTAGATATGCATTTTGGCCTGGGATGGGGAACGCTTAACGGCACTTCGGATTTTAGAAATCCATTTACTTTTATAAGTGACAGTTTTGAAGATAGGCCTGGGATTCTAAATATTGAAGGAGGTAAAATTGCTTCTGATTCTGTATTTTCAGGCAAAACTGTATCACCTTTTTACGGAATTTCTTATGCAATTCATCCTAAGGTTCTATTAAAAGTCGAACATGATTCAACACTAACTTCAAGGCCTGAGCTTCCATTTGATGATCCTAAAAGCAAAATCTCTTTCGGATTTGATTATTTGTATAATGATAATATCAACATTGGTCTTTCCGCTGAAAGAGGTAACACTATTTCATTAAAATTTACTGTAAAACAAGGTCTCGAGGCTAAGCAATTTAAATATGTCACACCTACAAAAATAGAAAATGAAAGCAAAGAAACATCCTTTATAAGAAACATCCAAGCAAATGGACTTGGCATTAACGAAATATTTGAGGATGAAGACACTATCGGCATTGAGGTAATGCAATTTTCCCATCCAAGCTTAAACATTATAGAAGAAATAATAATGACAGCTAAGGGTGAAAGTGGAATTAATAAAGATATTAAAGTTAATTATAAAATTCACGGGCTTAATGCTGATGACCAGTTTGATCAGGCATTCAAAAACAGGGCTAAACAAATCTATCAAAGGCAAGGAAAAGCTTCTTTTTATCAAGATACAAGAGTAACTGTTAGGCCTTTTCTTGCAGCTAGGGAGGATTTTCTTAAACTTTCAGTTATGTTAAATAATGATGGTGAATATATTTTTTCAGAGAACTTTTTCTTTACATATAATCTTAAATATTCCATATGGGATAATTTTGAAGATTTAACATATCCACCTGTAGATATTGGCCCAGCTGAAGTTAGAACAGATATTAAAAAATACTTAAACGATTTTAATGGTCGTATAGTAATTGGTAGAGCTCAATTCGATTACCATTTTTCCCCAAAACAAAATAATCATATAGTTGTTACTGCTGGGTTGCTTGAGGAAATGTTCTCTGGATATGGATTTGAGTATTTATATTTTGATAATGGCAAAGATTATGCATATGGCTTCGAAGTTTTTGATGTAGTAAAACGAGATTATGAATTAAGGTTTGGGACATTAGATTATAAAAATACAGTAGGCTCATTTAATTTTCATTTTAGAAATAAAAAAATAATACCTTTTGATGCCAAAATATCAGTTGGTGAATATCTTGCTGGAGATCTAGGTGGAACTTTTGAGATTTCAAGAACATTTGAAAATGGAACAAAGTTTGGTGGTTTTGTTACCTTGACTAATGTTTCTACCAAGGAATTTGGCGAGGGTTCATTTGACAAAGGAATATATTTTAATATTCCATTAGGTGGAAATGTTGGAAATTATATGTGGAGACCTCTTACAAAAAACCCTGGGCAAAAACTAAACAGGAAGTACACTTTGTATGATTTATTAGTAAAGTTTCGACCTTTCGAAGGATAAATATTTTATTAGCAATTTATTAATTATTGCTTCAAAATTTTTTTTTATAAATATAAGTGAAAAAAAAACATAAAAAAATTTACTTAGTTTCAAAATTATATATAATCCAACATCTAAGTACTGAAAATAAATATTAATTAATTAATGAATAATAAATTAATATGCGTTATATTAGTTCCTAATGGCTAAAAATGAGTCATTTGATTGTTTATTAAGTACTTACAAAATCATTAAAAGAGAAAATGATATGGAGAGGAATCAAAAAATGAAATTACAAAATACTAAACTTCTGGCACTTGCTATTATATTTATCAGTTCGATATCGCTTGATGCTTTTGCAGACAAAAATGTGTTATCAGCAGAGGAAATTGCAGTAATAGAAAATAGGATTGATGCAATGAGTGTTTCTGAATTAAATACTCAAAGAGAATCATTAATGGCAGAAGCAGCCTACCTTCAGGTAGAACAAGGTGCATCACAAAGCCCTACAAGAAGCAGAGCTATTTCATCAAGACTTAGTCAAATCACAGCTGAACTTTCTATCATACAGAAAGCTTTAATTGGACTAGGCTCTATTGCTGTTCTAAACAGTCTTAGTGATGATGGTTATGATGACAATGTTCCTCCTGTTATCACCCTCACTGGTAACGCTACAGTAACAGTTGAATTAGGAACCTCTTATACTGATGCTGGCGCTACTGCTAATGATGCATTTCATGGATCAACACCCGTTACCTCTTCCGGCAGTGTTAACACGAATGCTGTTGGCTCATATCAAATAACTTATACTGCCACTGATAATGATGGTAATACTGCTACAGAATCAAGAACTGTAAACGTTGTAGATACTACGGATCCTATTGTCACTGTAACTGGTTCAGCTACAGTAACTCATGAATTAGGTGATACCTATACAGATGCTGGAGCAACAGCTACTGATGCTTCTGGAGATGTTACTGTTGTAACTACAGGTACTGTAGACACCACAACTGTTGGTGATTATACAATTACTTATACATCTACTGATGCTTCTGGAAATGCTGGAACAGCAACT